>DASXZE010000063.1:0-6130 GCA_036502105.1 Candidatus Angelobacter sp.
GTGATGGTCAAAAAAAATCCCTGGAATCCTTCCTTGACAAACCATAGCCAAACGGTTATGGTTTTATTCAATGAAAATGGCCGCTGTGAATCACGTGTTCCGTGCCCTGGCTGATCCCACGCGCCGGGCCATTTTAGAGGAGCTGACGCGGCAGGGTGAGCAGACTGTCCATGCGTTGACCAGCTATGCAGGCGTGTCCCAGCCGGCGGTCTCCAAGCATCTAATGGTGTTGAAGCGGGCGAAGCTGGTGCGGCATCGGCGCGAGGGACGCGAAACGCACTATCGCGCGCAGCCTGATGCGCTGGCGCCGGTGGTGGACTGGCTGCGCCATTACGGCGCGTTCTGGCGCGACCGCTTTGACCGTCTTGAATCACTTTTAGAAAGGATGGAAGGATGACAAACTCCACAGAGACGCTTACCGTTGTGGTTGAGAGAGTGTTTCCGCATCCGGCGGAAAAGGTGTGGCGCGCGCTTACTGAGAACCCGCTGATTGCGCAGTGGCTGATAAAAAATGACTTTGAGCCGGTGGTGGGGCGGAAGTTCCAATTTCGCTTTGACCCCGTGCCGAACTGGGATGGCATTATTGACTGCGAAGTGCTGGCTATCGACCATTTGAAGCAACTCTCTTATACATGGGGCTCTTTTGGACTAACGACGGTTGTGCTCTGGACGCTGACTCCTGCCGACGGTGGCACGCACGTTCGCATGGAACAGTCCGGCTTCAGCCCTGCAAACCAGGCAGCGTATAAAGGCGCACAATACGGCTGGCAGAAATTCTTTGGCGGTCTTGAGAGTGTACTGAACACGCAGGGCTGAACGAGCAGGGCTAAGGCACGAACAAAATCGCTGACTAAGGGAGCGGAGACTGAGGAGCGGGTATTAAAGGAGATGAAGTTGAAGGAGAAAAGTCCGATGAAGAAATCCGTCCCGGTGGGATCTGCTTCTGCCTCTGCCTTGATTGACGCGCGGATCAACGAGCTTGCGGACTGGCGCGGCAAGATGCTGGCGAAGGTGCGCGCGATGATACTCGCGGCTGACGCTGAGATTGTGGAAGAGTGGAAGTGGGGCATTCCAGTGTGGTCGCACGGCGGCATTGTCTGCACGGGAGAGACGTATAAGAGCGTGGTGAAAATGACGTTTGCCAGGGGCGCTGCGCTGGAAGATCCCGCAGGCCTGTTCAACTCCAGCCTGGGTGGAAATGTGCGGCGCGCGATTGATATCCGCGAAGGAGAGAAGGTGAATGAAGCGGCGCTGAAGAAGCTCATCCGCGCTGCTGTGGCGCTTAATCTCAAAAGCAAGAGTAAGTCCAAGCCAAAGACTAAGCCGAAGCCTCGTCGAGCGAAGTAAGCGGGCTGGCGAACTTCATCGCAATGTGCGGACATATCCAGTCATCTCCTCTCGCGCAAAACTTCCGTCCAAAAAAAGATTTGAGAAATTTAACAATCTAACGGAAACCGAACATTAACAGCTCCACATCCTTATTATGCGGCGCTTGTGGTAAGTGTCTAAATAGATCGTGTTTCGATACTTGCAAGGAGCCGCCGAACTATGAAGAAGACCACCGCACGCTTAATCCCAGTTGCATTTTTGCTGGCTGTTGCCGTCTGCGTTGCCGCAGGCGTGATTCAAGGTTGTTCATCGTCACAACAGGCTGCAACCAACTCCGCTGAGCAGCCGAAAGCGCAGGCCTCGTCGTCACCGGTAACATGCGCGCAGTCGGAGGCGTCCACGGCAACTTTTCCGCCGGTGCCTACCGTGATTGACGCATCGTGCGCCAACATTCCGCTGGACTTCAACGGCACTCCTTCGCAATCCGGCGCCGATCTTTATTCATGGCTCACATTTGTTGCTATCAATTGGCCCGTGGACGCCACTACCTGCTCGGCCAACACCAGCGCCACAATCCTATCTGGAACGCCGAATCCTACGTGGCTTACCTTCCTGAGCAATGACGAAGTGTTTGTCCCCGCGCCGCAGAAGCCGCTGAACTGGTGTTATGGTTCAAGCGCGCCAAAAGCGGGAGCGCCGCAAGCCAGGTTTGCCAGCGCAGACGCCGCAGTGGCCGCCCGACACAATCTGGAGATGGCGCATCTTCCGCCCAAGGTGAAGGCGCTGGCGCAGAAGCATCCTGAAGTGCAGTTGTTTCTGCATCACAATGCCAAGGGCCAGGATCTGTTCGCGAACATCGCGCACATGAAGGCGCTGAAGATCGCCAAGCTCGAGATCACACCAGAAATGCAAACTATCCTGGACGCCACTGACGAGCCGGTCACCGACCAGAACGGACGCTTTGTCCGCTTCACCATTAATATTGGCGAAGATGAATATAACTACATCATGGCGCAGAATCTCTGGAAGGTCTCAGGCCAGAAAACCGCGCAGGCGCTGACCTTCCCAGCCAGCAAACAATCCAGCGCAACTGAGCTGGGCGCGATGGAATTCAAAGCCGCATGGAAAGTGCTGGGAGCCAATGACAATCCCGCGCACTTCTTCACGCTCACCGCTATCGTTTACAACGACGAAGACGGCACGCCCAGCCCCGGCCCCAATCCCGTAACCGTTGGACTGGTGGGCCTGCACATCATCCATAAAACGCAGAAGCAGCCCAAGTGGCTGTGGGCAACATTTGAGCAGGTTGAGAATGATACGAAGTCATTCTTCAATCCAAATTGCTCGGCCACCGATTGTCCGCCCAACATTGAAACCGCCACCAAGCCGTATTATGAGCTGAACAAAGACGGCTCTCCGCACAACAAACCGGTGCAGATTGTAGCGGCCTCACAAACCACTGCAGCTGACCTCAACACAACGTTCCAGGCGCTGCTGCCGAATACTCCGTGGGCATATTACAAACTCATCAGCACGCAGTGGGTAGGCGAGCTGGGCAACGCGCCCAAACCGCCCAAGCTCGGCAACTCAGTGCTGGAAACTTTTGTGAGCCAGACCAACCCATACAGCTGCATGGACTGCCATAACTTTGCCCAGGACACCGCGGGCTTCAAGTCAGACTTCAGCTTCATTATTTCCGCACTGCAACCGTAAATATTCTGCACAGTAGAAGGATGGGCCCGGCGCATTGGTTTGTGCCGGGCATTTTTGTGTCCGACGTATAAGCTTCTAGCTTCGATAGCAAAACTATTCCGGATCCACCTAGTATCTCTTCTTATAGTTTCTCCGCGCACCAAAGCTTCCTTTTGTATCCATCAACAAATCTCTGCTAATTCTTCACAACACTTTACCGGCGAACGGTAACAAGCGCACAACATACTGGCTCATTTTGCGTTAGATTCATCCAGCAGTTCACGCTGTACCTGGAACGGAGCCACACATGAGCAGGTTCAAGTCACTCGTCTTATCTAACTTTCTTTTGCATATTTCTGCAGCCACCATTTTGCACTCTGCATTTATCCGAACCGGAAACATTTATAAAAAGCTTGCGTCAATCTGCTTTCCTCTGGCGGCCATGTTTGCACTGAGCGGCTGCGCCGCCATTCAAATCAAGCTCGGCTCAAGAGTTGATTTAGCCAAGCTTCCAGTCAGTTCAATTCAAGTAAGCCAGTTCAAGGGGCCTGGTATTGCGCCGGGCAAAAAATCTTCGCTCGTGGTAAAGCTCACCCAACCAGACGGCACCGTATTAACGTCAGAAGGCAAAGGCCACGGCAAGGTTCTCTGGAGAGACCTCGCAGTCGCGCCCAGTGTCGTCACGGCCAACAAGAAAGGCGTTGTCAGTCTCGCCAGTGATCCCCGCATCAGTGAAGGCAAATCACCGCATGTCACAGTCACTGTGCCCAGCCATCCTGACCTGCACGCTGATCTCGATATTCCTTTGCGCTATGATCGCGCCTTCACCGCAACTTTTTCCGGCTTCAGCGGCTCCAGCGGTTTTGACGGTCAGAGCGGCATGGATGGCTCCAGCGGAATGTCAGGCTCAACCGATCCCAATAATCCATCCGCGGGCGGCAACGGCAGTGACGGTTCCAACGGAACTGACGGCGGCAACGGCAGCGATGGTGACGACGGGCCTCCCGTAAAAGTGCTGGTCACGCTAAAAGCGTCAGACCATCCACTGCTGCAGGTAAGCGTCTCTTCCGGACACACCGAGAATTTCTTTCTCGTCGATCCCCAGGGCGGCACTCTTACTGTTAAAAGTCTCGGCGGCTCCGGTGGCGCGGGCGGAAAAGGCGGCCGGGGCGGCAGCGGAGGCTCCGGCGGTTCCGGCTCTCCCAGCGGCAGCAACGGGCGAGACGGCTCCAGCGGACAAGACGGCCGCAACGGCTCTGATGGACGCGGCGGCAGCATAACCGTTACCTATGATTCCAGCGCCAAAGCCTATCTGGGTGCGCTCCACCTTTTGAATAACTTCGGCCCGCATCCAGTGCTTACTGAAGGCAAAGTAGGACCGCTGTGGTAAAGGATCGCTGGTAGCATCTCTCCAATCGGCATCATTCGCCAGCGACTGGGTGGCGCCCCGGTCGCTGGAATCAATCTGAAGCGCAACCAAAGTCTGAACCGCCTAAAATATATCTGTCAGGCATGTGCCCGGTCTGTACCCAATGGGGTGCCCCCTCCCCCCGTTTTAACCCAATTCAACCCAAGAGCACCCAATTCGACCCAACGGATATCCGCTTCTAATCCGTGTGATGTCGATCCGTGGTAAGGTTTGTCGTTTTTTCGATCACCCGACCTGTCCCGGCTTGCCGTGGATGTCCCGATCACGGCGATCACCCGATGCCTACCCCCTCCCCTCCTGGCCCCATCCCAATTTGGCGTGGGTTTGAGAGGGATCATTCCAAATCATCCCAGATTGGCGTGTGTTTGACGCAATCAGGACTGATTGGCGTAGAGTTGCGACGTATTGCCCACACTCATGTGGCGCCGCCGCCCTCGGCGGTGGGCTCAATGGCCAGGAGATAAAAGCTAATTTTTTCAAATATCCGCAGGTTTCACCCCTCAGGGCTGCTGTACTTTACCTGGGTTTCGTAAGCGAATCAATCACGAATTAGGACAATGCATAACCGAGCAAAAGCACAGAGAGGCTGCGCTTCTGCCTCAACCTAGTCTGCCAAAAAATAGTGGATGAAATCGAATCTGCCAGCAGAACTTTGTGGATCACGGACACGCGCCGGATGGCCGCGACATTATTGTGTGTCGGGCGCATAACTGTATGGATTGTCTGGAGGAGATTGAACTGAGGAAGCTGGTGAGAGGGATGTAAGGGTATATGAATTAAAATCCAGCGCCAAGTTTGCCGGCAGAGTTTAAATTGCCTTTACGATAAAACAATGAAAGATTACGGTTCGATATTAGGCAATTGCTGGGTAAGATATTGTTGCACTGCTTCGGTTAACTGTTCCTCCGTTCGAGCATTTGGCTGGAGTCGTTCGGCCCACGAGCGCCCGCCATGGATGACATCCCAAGGAGAGCGTTGTTGCTGATATCTGCCTTTCCCTGGATCATGATTTCCAAACCCATCCAATACTCTGTTCCATAACGGTCCGTACCCTTCAATGAGCAATGACTCGCCGAGAGGTATCCAAATGTCATCCACGACGAGGTACCGGCAGCTAAAGTGATTGAGTGAGAGATTGCTAGTTTGCTTTATGGATTCGGCATGCTCCGATAAGCGGTTGAATAAAACTGGACCAGCCTCCGCATCAAATCCGAGTCCGCCCTTGCGAGCACCAAGTGGAACAGCTTTTCCCACATAGATGGGTACTGCAGTCTTAGGATCGCGGAGCGTTGCGCCAAGACGCGCATAAATTGGAAGGTCGCCGGAATAGTAAATGGCATAAACCCCGGCCCCTACAAATCGCTCCGTGGGAGGAAGCGGCCCCATCGTTCGCGCGAGCAATGCATCGGCCACGCTGGTTCCTAGATTTTTCTTGTCTAGTGGGTTATATGGTGTTTCGCTTTGCACTTGATTCCTTGATCTCAGCGGCTCGTAAGTGTTTGCGGATATTCGCAGCAATAGTTTTCGCTAGCGTAACAGGAACAGCATTCCCGAGTTGGCGCATTGACTCGGTCCACGAACCACAAACCACATACTCGTCAGGGAACGTTTGCAAACGTGCGGATTCGCGTACAGTTAAATAACGCAGCTTACCATTCGGGAACACAATCATATTTTCGC
>DASXZE010000064.1:0-15155 GCA_036502105.1 Candidatus Angelobacter sp.
TCCACTGTGCCGCATTCGACACATTCCTGACTAGCATACGCATTGACCCACATGCACACGCCACTTTCTCTCAACTTTAAAAAACCTCCCCCTTGTGAAGACGCTTTCCCGAGCCAGAGCCAGAAACCTATTGCTATCTGCCACACTTTTATGTCGCGTCGGCGAGGGGATCTGCTCCGCTGCTCTTCAGGACTACCCGTAACGCTTGCTCAACCCGTTTTTGCCTTCGAAGTACTAAATACTGCTTTCCAGA
The DNA here is from genome assembly GCA_036502105.1 of Candidatus Angelobacter sp. GTDB lineage: Bacteria > Acidobacteriota > Terriglobia > Terriglobales > Acidobacteriaceae > Angelobacter. The sequence goes on from DASXZE010000064.1 coordinate 254, forward strand.
AAGCCGGGTCAAACATTTCTTTTTCCAGTTAAATGCCAAACAATAGACTCTACCATTTGTTCGCCTAAGAGTCAATACAAGAAATCGCATATTTGCGCAGATTTACTGGGAGAATGCCTCGGCCCAGAGGGTGGAGCAGGCCTTCAGGCCTGCGGTAAAATGCTACTCTAAATTCGGCTTTAGCCGCTGAGGTACATTTTTGACCATCCCTCATCGAGGCACCACAACTGAATCCACATACTTTGTTACTGCGAATGTTCTTGAAAGAAGGACTCTGTTTCATGTGGAAAAGATTGCTTCCCTGTTTATTGAAGTCATGCTGTCCTACAAAACAGAAAAGAAGTATCTGCTGCATGAATTTGTTGTCATGCCTGATCATTTGCATCTGATTCTTACTCCTCAAGGCATCACTCTGGAAAGGGCCATGCAATTGATCAAAGGAGGATTTTCCTTCCAACTGAATAAAAACCTGAAAACTAAAAAAGATATTTGGCAGCCCAGCTTCTTTGACCGACGGATAAGAGACTCTCTCGAATACCAAAAGTACAAAGACTACATCTGGCAGAATCCAGTCAAAAGGTCCCTGGCAAAAACCCCGGAAGAATATCCTTATAGCTCCGCAAATCCTTCTTTTAAGCTTGATCCAGTACCTCAGCGGCTAAAGCCGGTTTCTCTCTCGACCTCACCGCAGGCTTGAAGGCCTGCTCCACCCCGTTGCTCCCAAAGTATTTTTCAGGCAGCAGGATAGTCCGGCGAAAACCAGGATTTCTTGCCGCTCAATTCCTGAATTTTCATCTTGCAACTATAAGTTTTTAAAAAAGCAGCCCCAGTACATTCTTGGTTCAGAGGTGGAACAGGCCACAATACTTTCTCGATGCAAAGGGCTGAGCAGAACCGCAATACTTTCTCGACGCAGAGGGCTGAGCAGAACCGCAGTACTTTCTCGACGCAGAGGGTGGAACAGAACCGCAATACTTTCTCGACGCAGAGGGTGGAGCAGGCCTTTAGGCTGCGGTAAACTGCTTCTCTAAATCAGGCTTCAGCCGCGAATCATCCTGAAGAGAATGTCTCGGGTCAGAGGGTGGAGCAGGCATTTATGCCTGCGGTAAGATTGCTGAGAAATTCGGCTTTAGCCGCTGAGGTCAGCTTTGCAATTATCAGTTAAGCTTTGTTTCAGACTCCAAAATTATCTCCTGAAATTTAATGCTTTACTTTGCTTTCTAAGCAAAAGCCGACCCTCACGGCGTCAGGTAATGAAGCGCAACACATCCTGATTTAAAAATCTTTGTCTCAACAAGTTTTAGCTGCAATTTCTCCGGCAGGCTCACACCTTCCAGCAACCGTCTGCCTTCGCCCGCAATGATTGGGCCAACCACAAAACGATATTCATCCACCAGACCAAGCTCTATAAATTGTGACGGGATATCCACGCCGCCCACTAAAATATCTTTGCCCTGTTCTTGTTTCAATTGAACTATTTCGTCGCGAAGATTCCCACGAACAATGCGCGTGTTTCTGTCTTGAGCACTATCTAATGTTCGTGAAAAAACAATTTTGCTGATGGAGTCAAATGCCCGGGCAAATTCGGTATCTGCTTTTGTCTCGGACTGGTTTTTCAGAACGTCAGGCCAATAGGGAACCATCAATTGGTAGGTTTTACGCCCAAAGACCTGCACGCCGGCCTCGCGCGTGAGGTGAGTAAAATATTCAAGTTTTTCTTCATCCACAGATTGTTTGGTGTGGTCGCAGCAGCCGTCCAGTGTAATGTTGATTGCGTAGACTAGCTTTCTCATGTCGTTGTCCCTGCCACCTTTCAATGTGCCATCCATGATGAGGATATATGCGGTGTGAGTGCTGCAGCGTCAATCCTGACAGGTCATCGCACACTCACTGTCAATCATCTAGTCTTCAATGGCCTCAATACCAAGTTGCCTTGATCGTTCAACGTTGGCCTTCATATTGTTGAGTTCATCAGCGGGGTGGCCTTGCCAGCCAATGACCTCTCCTATCACATGAAGCGGGTCCCTGGAGCGATAGGACAATGTTGGATTGCCTGGATATTTTTTGTCCGTCAGATTGGGGTCGTCTTCAATCAGGCCAGTCGCCTCCACCACATAGATTCTGCCTGGCTCTTCGCCCAGTGCCAGCTCGGCTCCCCAGATCGCCGCATTCAACGTGCCTGCCATATAGATGTAAGCCGCTATCGCCCTTTTTCCATAGTTGGAGTTGTATCCTGGCTTGATGAGATCGCCTTGTTTCAGGTTGGCCTTGGTGCCGTGGAAGAAACTTCGACCGGGGAACGCGGGGTTGGTCACGAATATCTCCTGTTTTATTGGTTTGTCTCCGGTCCGCTAGGCTGAGGGTGCCCCATCCTTGCGTTTTTTGCAAGAGCCTGCCCTGAGCTTGTCGAAGGTGTGGGTGGCGATGCTGCGTGTGCTATTTGATTTGTTGTGGACACCTGATCAAATCCATTTAGTACTGGCATTTCCGGCTCCCGCTTTTCGCAAAGAATGCGAAGGACAGGGCACCCATTATGTTGGTAATGCCAGCCAGATTAAAAGCCCGAACCAGCACAGCAAAAAATCAACGCATTAAAAATCGAAGCCTTGAATGTTTACCAGCGCCACTAGCCGACAGGGCTGGTCCGCAGAGGCCCCGCGGCCTTGTACTCATTGATAATGATGCCTGAAGGCAAAGCTTTCGTGCTGGCGAGCTCGAATGCGCGTGCCGGAGTGCTCGCTGCAAAAATGCGTTTTCCTTTGCCCAACAGGATTGGATAGACGAACAGCACGACCTCATCCGCAAGGCCATGTTCAATCAGCGCCGATGTCAGGGTTGAACTGCCCCAGAGGATTACGTCAGGGCCGTCATGCGACTTGATGCGGCGAATGTCCTCAACCATGTCCTGGCTCAGGCCCTCAAACGGGCCCCATTCCAGGCTTTCCGGCCGATGGGTCACAACGTATTTCTTCGCGGCATTGATGCGGTCAGACACAGGACTGCTCGGCGTCTTCGGCCAGAAGCCCGCCCAGATATCGTAGGTGCGCCGTCCCAGCAGCAGATCATAACTCTCGCCATACAACGCGATGAGTGCATCTCTGCCAGCGGGGCTGCGATAGGGCGCTGTCCAGTCGCCGTACGGGAAATTGTTCTCATCGGCGGAGTGCTGGATTACGCCGTCCAGCGAGATGTGTTCGAAAATTCTGAGCTTTCTCATTGCGAGTTCTCCTTTTCCCTCGAACCGTTCATCTTATAGTCGTCCCAGGTGCAAGAAAATCGACGCCCGGGATAATTTTTTTCAATTTTTCTAGTTTCGCTTCCAAGGCTCCTTGATCCGCTTGGCGAGAAAAACGTTGCTTCAGTTTCTGCCGCGCCGGTTGCGCGCCTTCCTTTCGCGCTGATACCTTATTCCTTAACCCTTCACTCTTCCGAGGAACCAACATTGCCTAAAATTCAGCGAGCCATCCTGAGCGTTACTGACAAAACCGGTCTGGTCGAGTTTGCCCAACAACTTGCTGCCTTCAAGGTGGAACTGGTCTCCACCGGCGGCACGGCCAAGCTGCTGCGCGAGGCTGGCATTGCCGTGAAAGACATCTCTGAGCTCACCGGATTTCCCGAGATGATGGATGGAAGAGTCAAGACTCTTCATCCCAAGGTTCACGGCGGAATTCTGCACATACGCGGGAATGTGGGACATGTAGCGTCAGCCAAAGAGCATGGCATACAGCCCATCGACATGGTGGTGGTGAATCTGTATGCCTTTGAGAAAACGGCGTCGAAGCCGGGTGTGCATTTTGATGAAGTGATTGAGAATATCGACATTGGCGGCCCGTCCATGGTGCGCTCGTCGGCCAAGAATTTTCGTGATGTGGCGATTGTGACTTCGCCCGATGATTACGCCGCCATCGCGCAGGAGATGGCTGGCAGCGGCGGCGAACTTGCACTGGCGACGCGCTGGAAGCTGGCGCAAAAGGCTTTTGCCACCACGGCCGCGTATGACAGCGCAATTGCCGCCACACTGGCCACCACTGCATTGAATGACGGAAAAGATTTTCAGCTTCCGGCGGCAGCCAGCGAGTTTCCGGCGGTGTTGAAATTCAGCCTCAACAAAGCGATGGACCTGCGTTACGGAGAGAATCCGCACCAGCGCGCGGCCATGTACTCAGATGGCTCAGGCCTCGGCGTGGCCAACGGCAAGCAGCTCCAGGGCAAAGAGCTTTCGTTCAACAATATTGTTGATCTGCAGGCGGCGTGGGACCTGGCGCAGGAATTTCAGGAGACGGCGTGCGCCATTATCAAGCACACCAATCCTTCAGGCTGTTCCACCGGCAAGACTTTGCTGGAAGCATATACGCGCGCCAAGGAGACGGATCCGGTGTCAGCGTTTGGCGGAGTGATTGGTGTGAATCGCGAGATTGACGGCGCAGCAGCGGAAGAGATTGCCAAGCTGTTTGTTGAGGCCATCGCCGCGCCGAGCTATACGGCGGAGGCCAAAGAAAAATTTGCTGCCAAGAAGAATCTGCGTCTGGTCGAAGTGAAAGCCAGTGCGCAAAAGTTTGCCATGAAGCAGGTTTCCGGCGGCATGCTGGTGCAGGATGCGGATGTGCGTCCGCTGACCGACGCCGATTTAAAGATTGTGAGTAGCCGCCAGCCCACGGCGGAAGAGATGCGGGCGCTGCTTTTTGCCTGGAAGGTCTGCAAACATGTGAAGTCAAATGCCATTGTTTATGCCCGCGAGGGTCAAACAGTGGGCGTGGGCGCCGGGCAGATGTCCCGGGTGGATTCCTGCAAGATTGGCGCCATGAAAGCGATCTTACCTTTAAAGGGCACGGTGGCTGCTTCAGACGCGTTTTTCCCCTTTCCTGACGGCGTGGAAGAGATTGCCAAAGCTGGGGCTACGGCCATTATCCAGCCAGGCGGATCCATGCGCGACCAGGAGGTAATTGATGCAGCAAACCGCTTAGGGCTGGCAATGGTGCTTACGGGTGTGCGTCACTTCCGTCACTAGTCAAGAATTGTAATGTGCTGCAAAAAAAGGTGTTATCGGGTCTAAAATTAGGGCAGCGGAACCCGCTACCGGATGCAGCGCCAGTGCATCCAATGAAAAGGTAAATTTCGGTTCGTTCTATGACTTTCATAAAAAAACGCACTCTTTTGTCTGGGCTCCTCCTGCTCTCAACCGTCACTGTTTTTGCGCAATCAGGCAGCAAGAAGACGCCCGCAGCTCCCGCGCAAAAGCAACCAGCTGCATCGCAGAAAGACGCGGCGAAGGACGCAACCCCAGACCAGCCCAAGACGGACAAGAAACCTGACCAGGGTGAGGCCTATTACCATTTCTCTCTGGCGCACATGTATGAAGAGATGATGGCGATGTACGGCCGCTCTGAATATGCCACCAAGGCGATTGAAGAATACCGGCTGGCGATTGAGAATGACCCATCTTCAGAGTACCTGAATGCCGCGCTGGCAGAGCTCTATGCCAAGACCGGACGCATTCGCGACGCGGTGACGGAAGCGCAGGACATTATCAAGCGCGATCCAAATAACCTGGAAGCGCATAAGCTGCTGGGCAGAATTTATCTGCGGTCGCTGGGCGACCTGCAGCCGGGATCGCAATCCCGCGAGATTTTAACGCTGGCCGTTGAGCAGTATGAAGCTCTGGTCAAGATTGAGCCGAAAAATGCGGACAATCACATGGTGCTGGGCCGGCTCTATTTCCTGAACAAAGACCTGATCAAAGCAGAAAGCGAATTCAAGGCCACGCTGGCCCAGGACCCCAATTCAGAAGAAGCCATTACCAACCTGGCGTTTCTTTATAACGATGAAGGCGATACCAAGAAAGCCACAGAGCTGCTGAATTCGGTGCCGGAAGGCCAGCGGTCGGCCAAAGTTTATGCCGCGCTGGGCAGCACCTACGAGCAGCAGAAAGAATACAAGAAAGCCATTGAAGCTTTCCGGCAGGCCGTGGCCATGGACAAGGAAAACCTTGACGCCATGCGCGGGCTGGCCCAGAACCTTTCCAATGACAACCAGATTGATGCCGCGCTTACCGAATACCGCATGATCCAGGATGCAGATCCGCAGGATGCAACCGCAGCCCTGCGTGTGGCGGAAATTTATCGCCGCCAGGGCAAGTTTGATCAGGCCATGGACAACCTGAAAAAAGCCGCCGCACTTGTGCAGGATTCGCTGGAGATTCCTTACAACGAAGCTCTGATTCTGGAAGCGCAAGGCAAATATGAAGAGGCAGCCGGGGTGTTGCAGCAGATGGTAAGCCATCCGCTGCCGGCCGATGCGCATGCCGGCGACAAGGCGAACCGGGCTCTGTTTCTGGAGCGGCTGGGCAATATTTATCGCGAGGCCGGACGGCCAATGTTGTCGCTTGAAACTTTCCGCAAGATCATTGATCTGGGTGGGGACGAGGCTTCACGCGGCTATCAGGACGTGATCGATGAGTATCGCGACCAGAAGCAGTTCGGCGAGGCGACCAAGACAGCGCAGGAAGCGGTCAAGAAACTTCCCGATGATAAGGCGCTGAAACTGGCGCTGGCACAGCAGTTGGCCGATAGCGGCAAGCCGGACGAAAGCATTCAGATGGCAAAGTCAACGCTCAAGGGCGGACCGGACGACCGCGACACGTACATCATGCTGGCACAGATTGATTTGCGGCTGAAGCGCTGGAAAGACTCTGAAGAAGCAATTGAGCAGGCGGCCAAGCTGGCCGTGCGTCCGGAAGAGAAAGAGTATATCCGCTTCATGCAGGGATCGATTTACGAGCGCCAGAAAAAATATGACCAGGCAGAGCGGGCGTTCCGCGACGTGCTGCAACAGAATCCCAGCAACAGCATGGCGCTGAATTACCTGGGCTATATGCTGGCTGACCGCAACGTGCATCTGGAAGAAGCGCTTACGCTGGTCAAGAAGGCGCTGGATTTTGATCCACAGAATTACAACTACATTGATTCGCTGGGCTGGGTCTATTTTAAGCTGGGCAATTTTGACCAGGCGGAAGAAAACCTGCGCAAGGCCGCTGACAAGAGTCCGAATGATGCGACGATCCAGGACCATCTGGGCGAGCTGTATGCGCGCACCAGCCGGTTTAAGCTGGCTGCCGCACACTGGGAGCACGCGCTGAATGAGTGGAATAAATCCATGCCCGGCGACGTGGACCAGTCAGACGTGGTGCGCGTAACCAGGAAACTGGAAAGCACCAAAGTGAAGCTGGCCCAGCAGACGCAGGAGAAGCAGTAGTTAGTCATTAGTATTTAGTAGTCAGCATTCAGCCCCTGAGCTTTTTCGCCAGGGGCTGAAGTGTTTTTGGCAGGTAGAAGAGCCCGGGTACGCAAATCGCAACAATTACGAAATTGGAGGCGGAGTAGCAGGAAGGCTTTCTGGAACGCCCATCAGGCTCATCATATGGGTAATATCAAATGCTTCATTGCGCACGCGCTGATCGTAGTAAGCAAGCGTGAGTGCAATGGCAGTTACGGGGCCAAATAAGATCGTACCCAGCGTGGCTGTTACCTCTTGCAGCATCGACCCGGATAAGGTTCTTACGCCATGGAGTGCGGTTGCTCCTATGCTGAGTCCTGCCACATTCAAGATCGTCACCATGATTGCGGCGAAAATAGTGGTGAGGAAATAGATCACAATAATGCGACCCACGGAATTTTTTGTGAGGGCGGAACTCCTGCCCAATGAATCACTGGCAGTGATGTCTTCCAGAACCACGGCAGGAATGGCCAATCCATACATGCCTGCCAGATAAATTCCGGGAATGACGCAGAGCAAGGTGCCAAAGCCGATGATAAGTCCGACGAGGAAGGAGGTATAAATTACCCTCAGCGCCTTGCCGGAAACGCGGGAAAAGCAAGCGGTCATGCTCGTGGGAATGTCCAGATAAACATCTGAGACGCCGAATGTAGTGGCTGCAGTTACGATAGAGCTCACAAAGACGGCGCCAAGGATGGTGACCAGTAAAACGACCAGAGTATTGAGCGCGTCCGTTCGGCTGTTGTTGATAACACTTGTGCCAATAAGAAGAAGCTTCAGGAGCAGCAAGGCCAGGTTGGGAATAGCGCTGATACCGATAAACAGGACAAAGTTTTGCTTATAGATATTGAAGGTTTCATCCAACAACTGGCCGAGCGAAAGCGGACGAAGGACATGGGGCATGGTTTTCTCCCAAAGGCTTTTGTGATGAGCGGTGCTGGGATTGTACCGCAAAGGCAGGGTTCTTCTATATAGATAGTTTAGGTAAAGCCTGGCTGGAGTATGCTTCGTAGTTAGGTTTTCTGCGGAGAATTTTGGTAGCCATATAGATCCCTTACTGGGTCCTGGATTTTGTGGCTTTGCTGTTCTATGTTTTTGTTTTCAGCGCATTCTGCGGTGAAAATCCAACTGGTAAGTGCCATTTGAATGCTCTTGTATTATCCGCTCCGTAGCGTCCTTCGCGCCCGTTGCGGTTTCAAAAAGCTGGGCTAAACCCCGGGAGCTGTTGGAAGAGCGGATTGCTGCCGGATGATGGCTCATCTAAACTGATTACATGCTTGCTCCCTATGCGTTGCGTGCGGAAGAGAGCCGTGGACGGCGCTATCCTGAGGCCGAACATGCCTATCGCAATGACTTTCAGCGTGATCGTGATCGCGTAGTCTATTCGCGGGCATTCCGTCGGCTGGAAAATAAGACGCAGGTATTCACGCGCCGGCACTCTGATCATTTTCGCAATCGGCTGACGCATACGATTGAAGTGGCGCAAATCTCCCGGACCATTGCCGCCGAGCTGCAACTCAATGAAGATCTGGTGGAAGCGCTGGCGCTGGTGCATGACGTGGGGCATCCGCCGTTTGGGCATGCCGGCGAGCGCATTCTCAATCTGGCCATGCAGGAGCACGGCGACCAGTTTGATCACAACCTGCATGCGCTTAGGACTGTGGAGCAGTTCGAGCAGCGCTATGCGGATTTTCCCGGGCTGAACCTGACGTTTGAAGTGCGCGAGGGAATCGTGAAACACTCGCGCGACTACAATTCCAAAGAGTTTCCGCAGCTGGCGGAATATCTGCTGGACCAGCGGCCTCCGCTGGAAGCCCAGCTGATCGACTTTACTGACGAAATTGCCTATTCAACCGCTGACCTGGACGACGGAGTGGAAGCGAATATCCTCACACGCGAGCAGGTGCGCCGAGAGGTACCGCTGTTTGCGCGCCTATATGAAGAAGTGGAACGCCTTTACCCGGTCGCCCCGGAGAAGCTGAAATTTAATGAGACGCTCAAGCGCGTGCTGGACCGGCTGGTGAGTGATGTGATCGCCCAGACAAGAAAAGCGATTGCCGAGGCAGGCGTGAAGACCGTGGAGGATGTCCGCAGATTTCCGCAGAGGCTGTGCGGATTTAGCCCAGAGGCAGATGCGGAGCGACGGCAGATCAAAGAATTTTTGTACAAAAATGTTTATTTCAGTCCGGCACTGCAACGCGATAAAAAACAGGCAGAGCAGGTGATTGCGGAGATGTTTGCCTTCTTCATGAAGTCTCCGGAGGAACTGCCGGAGAGCTACCAGGAGAAGATGCGGATTGAGCCGCTGTATCGCATTGTGTGCGATTACATTGCCGGAATGACCGATCCATTCGTGATGGAGCAGCACAGAAAATTTTTTGGGCCGAAGAAGCGGGTGGGCGTTTAAGGTTTTTTGCGAGAGATAATTCTTTTCTGCTGGAACTTCTTAGAACTGGGCCGCGTATTATCTGGCATGCGCAGCTGTGCGCGCAACTGGAGACTCTAAAAATGAAATCTGCTTTCGTTCAAGCGGCGGTTCGGATGGCGATCTTTGTAGCTGTTTTTCAGGCGGCTGGCAGCTTGCAAGCCCAGACTTCCAGCAGTCCCGTGGAGAAAGACTTTGTCTCAGGCGGCAGGGTTGAGATGACGCTGGAGTCGGGCGATTATGAGGTGCGTCCGAGTGCCGATAACCGGATCCATATCCACTGGAATGAAGCCAATAGAGGTGTGGCCGTAAAGCTGACGACCAACAGCAAGTCCGCCGATCTGCGCGTGGAGAATACGCCGCATGATAATTTTCACGCCAAGATTGAAGTTCCGGCAGCCACTGACCTGCGCATCCGGATGACTGCGGGAAATTTGACGGTAGGTGCAATTAAGGGCGACAAGGATATTGAGTTAAACGCCGGCGATCTACGCGTGTCAGTAGGGAACGCGAATGAGTGGCGCGAGGTAGATGCGTCAGTCACGGCGGGCGACCTGAATGCCGCCCCGTTTCAGCAGAAGACGGGCGGGCTGTTTCGGTCCATTAAATGGAAAGGGCCAGGCAAATACCGGCTCTATATACATCTGACGGCAGGAGATGTGAACCTGCAAAACTGATCGTCCTTCCAGATGAAGCCGCGGTCTAGATAGTGGCTATGCTAGCGGCATCTGAGCCCGCGGTTTTGCGCGAAGAAGCCGTGGTCAATCTGGCAGAATGCCTCTGTTTTGAGGCAGATGACTTCAGTGGAGCAGTCGATCCAAATCAGGAAAATCCAGCTACCATGCATTTTGGCCAACTCGGTTCGAGCAATATTTACCCGGTTAACCTTACTATTGGGCCACCCCGGCCTAAGGTGTTAACCGTAAGGTGCTGAAAATAAAGGGTCTGTTTTAGCCCTTTTGATTCAGGAGTTTGGCATTAGCAATGCATTAGTCAAGACCGTAGCGTTAGCGCACTCGGGGGTTTGCTGGAAACCCTGTCACAAAGCGTGGCCCCGATGCTCGAACGACCCCCGGTTCGGAGGAGTTTTTAAAAAATGAAGAATTATCTATTGTCGTTATCGCTAGTTGCCGCCATGGCAGTTCCCGCAGTGGCACAGCAGAACCAGAGCACCCCGTCAGACCAACCACAAGCACAGGCCCAGAGCAGCGATCAGTCCGCTACTGGCAAGGACCCATTGACCTATGAGCGCAAAGAGGGTTTCTGGGGTCATTTGAATCCGTTTGCCCGCAAAAAATATGTTAACCGCCAGCTGGACCCAGTCCGCGGCCGCGTGAATGAGCTGGATGAGCTCACCGCGAAGAACGCCAAGATGATTGCTGATGTGGACGCCCGGGCAACCGAAGGTATCCGCAACGCCATGAGCAAGGCCAATGAAGCCGATACGCACGCGCTGGACGCGGGCAATCGCGCCAACCAGGCCCAGCAGACGGCGCAGCAGGCACATGCGCGCATCGCCACCGTGGAAGATACGGTCAGCAAGATTGACCAGTATCAGCCCATTACCCAGGCTGAAATTCGCTTCCGCGCCGGCCAGAACATCCTGAGCAAGAATGCAAAAGACGCACTTGATCAGATGGCGGAATCACTCAAGAACCAGAAAGGCTACATCGTGGAAGTGCAGGGCTTCTCGCCCGGCAACGGCACCACGGCCATTGAAAATTCGCGCGAAATGGCGCAGATGGTCGTCCGTTACCTGGTCCTGAATCATGAGATTCCGGTCTATCGCATCTACACGGTTGGCATGGGCAATGCCCCCATCCAGGCGGAAGATGGAAAGATCCATCGCCAAAAGGGTGGCAAGGTTGAGATCAGCCTGTTGAAGAACGGACTGGGCGATCTGAACGCCAACAACTCAGCACCGGCTTCCACCAGCGGCGTAACGGCAACTCCGGCACCAGCAATGCAGCCTGCTGACCAGACTGCTCCGGCGCCGAAACAGTAAGCTTTCTCTCTCTATCTCATTAGCCAAACGCTCCCCTCTTGCCTACGGGCAGGAGGGGATTTTTTGTCTTTTATTTTGTCGCTTCGCTCCGGACCGCTGGAGCGATTTTTTTTACCGCGAAATCTATCTGCACTTTTAGCAGCGGAGCATTGTCCAGGATCGTAAAAGAAGGTGCGTGTAATGAAGCGGTAGCTGCGGGAATTAAGAGGGGGCGATTCAGTATGCGTTAGAGACGTAGCATTGCTACGTCTCTTTTGCGGCGCCATGCCGTGATCGGGGCTAACCCAGAGAATTGTCGGGCGCGAGAGTGTCGCTCAAAAACAAAACCTCGCCTGATCAGCCGGTGATGTATCCCTCGGACTGCGCAGGCGAGCGTTATAAAGTCAAGAATTTAGAAGTGGAAAAACTTAACTGTGCGTTGCTGCAAAGGCCTGCGTTGGCGTCGGTTCAGCAGCCATGGTTCTTTCCATGATCTTGCCCACCACTTTAGCGCAGGCTTCCGCAAAATTGCGTTCCACGTCAGCTTTAAAGGTCGCCCTGAAATAGCTTTCTATATTGAACACGCCCACAACCCGGGCGCGGGCTATCACGGGCACGGAAATCTGCGACTTCACCAGGTCAGACACCTTGATGTAATCGGCGGACTCAGAAACGTCATCCACGATCATGGTGCGGCGGAAAGAAACTGCGGAGCCAGCTATGCCTTGATCCAGTGAAATTTTTGGGCTGGGCGTAAAGCTGCCTGTGTGTGGTCCCAGCAGCAGGGTGGACGGGTCTTTTTTATCAATCAGGTAGAACCCAACCCAGTTATACCGCGGGATATGCATGTGGATTCGCTGTGACATCTGCTGCATGAGCAGCTCAGCTTTATTGGCTGAGCGGGCGAAATCCTCAAATTCTTTCAAGAGGTATTTATGTGGCATTTTGGCGTGCGCTTCTGCAAACCATTCTGCGGCAGATGGGGGATTTCTAAAAGTTACATAGGTAACGGCGGTTGGAAGCTCACAACTTGTGGCGGCAGGCGCTGGAACAGAGCAGATGCTTGGAATGGAGCGGGGTGCCAGAATGGCGGCCAGTGCTGGAAATGCAGCGCGCTCCCGGCGTAGGAAAAGAGCCTGATTTCGGTCAGCGGCTTGCGCTACTGCTGTTCCGCGATCAATTCCTGGCAGGTAATGCAATACCGGCTCCACGGGACAGCCGTAAGCCGTTTAATAGTGATCTCCTGGCCGCAGTTTAGGCACTCGCCAAAAATGCCGGCGTTCACGCGTCCAATAGCGGCATCCACCAGCAAGAGCAAGCCGCGCTCCTGGGCTTTCTGCTGGAACGTCATCTCCCGCGACATGGACGCAGTAGCGCGGTCAGCTTCATCGCGGCCAAAATCCGTGTCCTGCCCTTCTTGTTGCGTCCGGCTCAGGTTGCGGGTCAGCTCTTCACGCTTCTTGGCGAGGATGTCAGTGAATTTCGTGAGTGTGGCTTTGTCCATTTGGGTGCTCAGTATTCCCTGGAGGCAAAATGCCTGTCATTAGGCCCATAAGTATTTTAAATGGGAATTGGAGGATATGCCGTAGATCACAGCTACTGGAGCAAGAAAACAAATTGAGAGCTTTGGGAATCATGTGGCACAGCCGCCCCCGGCTCTGTTTGAATGCGCCGCTTGAAGCTGCGAACCATGAAACATTCGGCTTTGAAGAAATTGTTGGAGCAATGAAGAGCGTGTTTGCCCATTCCATCAACACAGCACTGAATAGAACAGGGCAGGTTTGGCAAGACGAATCATTTGATCATGTAGTGCGGCATGGAGACTGGCTGGAAAAGAAGACTCAGTATGTTAGAGATAATCCGGTCAGAAAGGGATTGGTGACGAAGCCTGAAGATTACAAGTGGCTTTGGGAAGAAGAAAAGCCACCGGCGAGGGCGCCGGTGCCACATGGGCACGGGAGTGATTGAATTCTAAGTCGTCCGAAAGATATCTGAATTGGAAGATATCTGAATTCCATCTTCCCTCCATTACTATCCCGGTACAAATGCAAGGAACACCTTATTTACAGCCCTCCGGCTTGCGGTAATATATCCAGCAACTCAGGTAACCCATTCAAAACTAAGAGTTTATAAGGCTTTCTGCCGTGACCGAAGTACCGTTGGCTGATTTTTCAGCTCGGCTTACACTTTTGTCATCAACGAAAGACCACTGTACCTGTCGGCTGCAAAAAGTACTCCGGGATTGACCTTTTGTACTTAAGAAAAACTTTTGCACGTCGATGAACAGGGAACCAAGGCAGTGAACTGACCAGGGCAGCATACGTGACATATGTCACAGAGAGTGTGTGCCCCAGGCAGTTAGAACTTTTAAAGACGGAATGAATTACAGCACCATTCAAATCGGCGGACGGAAAGCACTGCTCATACTTGCGGGCGTGCTTACACTTTTTGCCGCCAGCGCCGGCGCGCAGTCACGCTCCGGACAGCTCACGATTACCATGAGCGTGCAATCTTCCATCAGTTTAGTTTTTAACAATAACCCGGCCGTGGGGACCGCGGGATTTTGTCCGCTGCTGAATGCGGGCACCAACAACGTTGGCCTGGACATGGGCATTGCAGCGCACTCCGGCAACCTGCACGCCGCTTGCGTGAATTACACGCACCTTTCAAATTCAACGTACCAGGTAAGCACCGCGTTTGACGTACTGGTGAGCAAATCAAATACCAGCAGCCCAAATTACCGGATGTCCGCGGAGATTTCTATTGCGCCTCCGGCGAATGTGGCGTGGCTGATTAATAACGTGAACCTGACGAACACGGGCTTCACCCAACTGGACACCGCTGCAACCTATGGCGCAGCCAACACCAAGACCTTGCAAGTACAGGTACAGAGCAAAGTTCCAGCACAAGTTTTGTTTGAGACGATTACGTTTCTGGCGACGGCCAACTAGCGCGTAAGCGTAAGCGATGACATGCGATGACGCAGCGGCAAGTAATTAGAAGATGGAAGCAATAAAGATCGGGCAGTAAAGATTGAGTAGTAAAAGATCAGGTGTGAAAGATTTAGGTTTTGAAAGATAAAAGATGTTGAGCAAACACAAATCGATTCAGACGCTGGCGATAACAGCCATGTTGCTGCTGGCGAGTGCAGCGGCTTCCGCGCAGAGCACCGCAAGCGGCGTGATCAATGCTGCGCTGGTGAATATCAGCGGCATTACGCT
>DASXZE010000065.1:0-3546 GCA_036502105.1 Candidatus Angelobacter sp.
GCAAAGCAATCGCAACGCTCCTCACATATCCGTGTCATTGCCTGATTTTCGCGATTGGCAACGCGATACGCATGCCTTCGAGCAGATCGCAGCTTTGCGCTGGTTTGAATTCAACCTGACCCGTCCGGGACTTCCGGAACATGTAAATGGATATGAAGTTTCTTCGGGATTCTTCAACACCCTCGGCGTTCAACCGGCATTGGGCCGTGAATTCTCTGCCGAAGAAGACCGGCCCGGCGGCGCACCCGTGGCCATGATCGGTGATGCGCAGTGGAGAAATCGCTTTGGAGGAAATCCGCAAGTTCTGGGCAAGCCTGTAACTCTGGATGGAGTGGCTTACACAATCATCGGAATTCTTCCAGCAGGATTTCGGCTTGCTTCTGATGTCGACGTTTATATACCACTTGGGCAGGGCGATCCCATGTTCAATGATCGCCGCTTTCCCGGCATACTTTGTCTGGCGCGTCTGAAGCCTGGAATCAATATCAATCAGGCCCAGCTCGAGATGACGAGCATCCAGAAAACTCTGGGTAGCCTTTATCCCGCAACGGACCAAGGACTGGGGACTGACGTTGTGCCGCTCAAGCCGGTCATTGTGGGTGATATATCCGGGACTCTTCTGCTGATTCTGGGGGCGGTCGCCGTTGTTCTGCTGATTGCCTGCGCCAATGTCGCCAATCTTTTGCTTGCACGATCGGCGGCGCGTACGCGCGAGTTCGTTCTCCGTTCCGCCCTGGGCGCCAGCCATGCGCGTCTTGTGCGGCAACTGCTTACTGAAAGTGTATTTCTTTCCCTGCTGGGAGGCGCCGCAGGGCTGGCCATTGCCAAATGGGGAATCAAGCTGGTCCTGGCAATGCTCGCGGGAAACTTGCGGCGCAGCGAGAATGTCAGCCTGAATGGGTTGGTCCTACTGTTTGCTTTGCTTGTTTCGCTCGCTGTTGGAATTCTTTTTGGCCTTGCACCGGTGTTCAAAACGTTGACCCTGGATTTGCATGACTCGTTGAAAAAGGGATCGCGTGGCTCAACCAGTATCCACCATCGTACGCAGCATACCCTGGTCATTGGCCAGATCGCTCTCACTCTTGTATTGCTGGCTGGCGCAAGCCTGCTTTTCCGCACCATTCACGATTTATGGCAAGCCGATCCAGGTTTTAAAGCGGAGAACCTGGTAACTTTCAAGATAGGCCGTTCTTCAGTAAACAAAACACCCTCTGCCATACGGAGCGCATATCAGCAGATGATCGAGCGCATCCGCAGTATCCCTGGTGTGGAGTCAGTGGATGCTACCAACGATGTTCCTCTGAGCCAACTGAACAACTTTGCTCCATTCTGGATTGGAACACGTGAAACTTCATCCGATGCGGAAGCGCCGCGCCTCCTCATGTATTGGACCGGGCAGGACTATCTCCAGACAATGAAAATTCCGCTCCTTCAGGGCCGTTTCTTTTCCGCCGACGACACAACTAAGTCCGAACGTGTGACAGTTATCGATAGTGTGATGGCAAATACTTACTTCCCTCACCAAAATCCTATAGGTCAAAGCATTACGGTAAATCTTTGGGGCGATGCCCGGATCATTGGCGTAGCAGGACATATTCGCCACTCCGGGTTGGGTGATGCTGCCGGTCTTTTCCAGCCTCAAGCGTATGCCTCTCTGGAGCAGTTTCCAGATTCCGGGGTGCCCGCAGTGTATGGGGAATTAACAACAATCGTTCGCACACAGCTTGATCTCTCATCCATCATGCCTGCCATTAAAATCGCTGTTTACTCGACCAATGGCGACCAGCCAATCTATGAAATTCGCACCATGCGAGAGGTGCTTTCAGAATCGATGCTGACCCAGCGATTTCCCATGGCCCTGCTGGGAGGATTTGCCGGCCTGGCATTGTTGCTGGCATCAGTAGGAATCTACGGAGTCATTTCTTATTCAGTGGTCCAGCGCGTACATGAGATTGGGATTCGCATGGCCCTTGGCGCGGAAAAACGAAACATCTTCCAGATGGTGATTGGACAAGGTCTTCGGCTGGCTCTATTTGGCCTCGCGATAGGGACAATCGCTGCGCTCATTCTTACGCGCATGCTTTCAAGCTTCTCTCACCTGCTCTACGGAGTGGGGGCAAATGATCCACTAACATTCACAGCTGTATCTCTCATACTGGCTGGCGTAGCGGTTTTGGCTTGTTACATCCCGGCGCGTCGAGCTGCGTTAGTCAATCCTATGATCGCATTGAGAAACGATTAGTGCTTAGAACATTTTGGGGCTAGTGCGCCACTTATTTGCGATTGTCGCCGCTGCGGCTTGATAATGGTGCTACACAAACCTATCCATGAAAAAACCTTCGCGAAATGCCCGCACCAATAAAGGAAAGCCGAACCGTGCTCCGCATCGCGGGCCAGACCGTAACACTAACCCAGGTGGTGATCGGCCGGGGCGAAAATCAGATCGCCCTTTGCGTCCAGCTTCGAATCGCGGCCCTAATTCTGGTTCCAGCCATAGCCCAGAGCGTCCCGCTCGCAAAAATCGGAATGGCTCTCAAAGGCAAGAGCAAAGCGGTCCTCGCGAGAAAAACCAACGCAATGTAGAAGGAAATAACCAGCGCGAAGAACGCGGAAAAGATCGCCGGGAATATACCCGGCAGGAAGGCGGAAAAAAGCAGAGTGGCGCTCCGGGAAAATCCCGGGGAAAAGAGGGCCATGGCCCGCGACGCCGTCCTCGTATGCCGCGCGAAGTTACCATACTTTTTGAGGATGATGCGCTCATCGTCGTCAACAAACCCGCCGGGTTACTGGCTGTGCCGATCAAAGGCTCTGATGTTCCCTCAGCACTATCTCTACTGATTGCTGAATTAAAACCGCGTAAGCAGCGCGCGTTAATCGTGCATCGTATTGACCGTTTTGCTTCCGGTATTTTGCTGTTCGCCAAGACAGATCGTGATCGCGATTCGCTCATCCACCAGTTTCTTGCGCACACGCCGGTCCGCGGATACCTCGCCGTTGTCCGAGGCCAGCTTCGCGCCGCAACTGGGCCGCTCGTCCATTACTTTAAGCGCCTAGGCTTGTTCCAGCAGTTGCGAACCGCCACAGATCATGATGCTGCCCGCGCTGAACTTCGCTATTACATAGACCGCGTTTTCCGCGACGCCACGCTGATAAAGGTTGAGCTGGTCACAGGGCTACAAAATCAGATTCGTGCGCAATTTTCTGCCCTGGGTCATCCGATTATTGGCGACAGAAAATATGAACCCAGGGAAGCAGAAGAACATTTGATTGACCGCGTGGCACTGCACGCAGCGCATCTTGAGTTTACTCATCCGCGTTCAGGAGAGCGCATTACGCTGGACTGCCCGCCTCCGCAGGACTTTCAGCGTTTGATTCGGGAGCTGGAGCGCGTGGGCCGTCCACGCTAGTAGTCGGCCGGCAATCTTTATCTTTTGATCTTTGCTGCCTCTTTCTTCTCTCGCACGGTTTAGAATGCCCTCGATGCCTTCAAACACGCTCCACACCATGATGGATTATCCGCTCACGCTTACAGCGTTGCTGGAGCGT
>DASXZE010000066.1:0-8469 GCA_036502105.1 Candidatus Angelobacter sp.
AACCTGAACCTGTTAACCATGATCGGCAAGCCTGCGCCAGCGCTGGCGGAGCGCGAATATCTGGGAACAAAGCCGGTAACTCTGGCAAGCCTTAAGGGATCAGTGGTTTTACTTTTCTTCTGGGCGCATTGGTGTGGTGACTGCAAGGCAGACGCTCCGGTGATTGCCAAGGTACAGCAAGAGTTCGCGCAGCAGGGATTCGTGGTGGTGGCACCTACGCAGCGCTATGGCTACACAGGAGCGCAACAGGACGTTACCCCCGAGCAGGAAACCCAATATATTGAGGCTGTCCGGCAGCGGTATTACAGCCAACTTGCTGGCGTCGCCGTGCCTATCAGCAAAGAAAATTTTGATCGCTATGGAGCCAGCACAACGCCCACAATCGTATTATTGGCGCGCAATGGCAATGTGGCTCTTTATCATCCCGGGGCAATCGCTTATGGCGAATTGCGGCCTGAGATCGAAAAGCTGCTCAAGTCCCACTAATACTGCAGGTTGGCCCGCCGCGCTCTGCAACGCTGCGGGCTCCAAATCGATTCTGTGGCCGATTTGCTCCAGCCAGGGGCGTCTTAACTAGAATTTTTCAACTTTTCCTAAATCTCTGCTAATATTCCGTTGTCATCTTGAAGTGGCGAAAGCGCAATATTTCTTCAAAGCTAAAATGAACGGATTCAGGCGGAAAATGGTTTTATTGGCTCATAGACTTGTGCGCAGCACGGTTCTCGGCTTGATGTTTTTTCTTGCCGCGACTGCCTGCTGCTGGTGCGATTCTTATGATCCTGATCCGTATGATGACGTTCCGTCCGTAGTAACCGTTGAATTTAATTACGTTGTTCCCACTCGCGTCAGCGTTCGCCGCCCATCCGCGCAGAACCAGAATGCAAGAGCTGTTTATGCAGCGGCCAGCGCCCGGCAAAGACCTGTAGTAATTCCTGAACTGGTGGATGACCATGGCGTAATGGCGTGCCTCCCAGGGCCCTGCCACATGGTTATTCCTCTTCGACGCTAAATAGCATCTCCTTTCTCTCAAATCTCCATTCAAAGCCATTGCTTTCTCTTGCTCGTGCAAGAAACCGTTGCGTGGGACTTTGGCAATGAGGCCGTGAATGGTTGATTCCTCAAGCTGTGCGCAATCGTTTTCCTATTTTTGAAGCGATCGAACGCCTGCAACTGCTGCTGCGCTAGGTAAACAATTGCAGACAGTTTGAAATCATTTGTTTTAAACGTCGAATCGTTTTGAGTTCTTTGCCGTGAAAACGGTAAGGAAGCCGGAATGGGGCTTCCGGCAAAAGCCGGACACCGAGCTACAGACTTGCTGGGCACCGCGCATCAGCACAGTTTCAAAGCTTCGGTGTCCGGCTTTTTAACCTGCGGCCATTTATAAAAAATCGCGCGATTTTGCCTCGGGATGAGAAATATTAGTTTTCTTTTAAGACGAAATTTATTATGATCCGCTTCGATAGTGTTGTACGTGGATGTAGCAATTGGGACATCCAGAAACCATCTTTAGCCCAGTAACCCGCGGATGCTTCGGGACCAGCCGCGCTTATTGGCCTCAGGGATTATCCTGAGCGCCATCCTCAATGAGCGATTTTTTCAAGCGGCCCACTTAGAAACTTTAGACGACGAATGTTTGGCAATCGAGGCTGATTCAGCCCGGTCTTTCTGCGCAAGCAGCAGGAACTGTGTTGAATCGTTCGCTCGCCTGAAATCTCTGTTGATCGGATCAATCGACGTTCCGTTTTGGAACGCATTCAAAGAATTGACCGGGAACAAGGGGCGCTGTTCGCTGCCATTGAGGGAGATATACCGTCACAGCTCGCCGTGCCGGTTATCACTGCAACCCTTCCGGGGGAAAGGCATGCCAAGGCACGCCCATGAAAAATTTGAAGCAAACCACCACACCAGGACGGAGAATCCCGCTCAATGTCAGCCCGGCACTCAGGTTTTTAGAGCGCTGCATTTTGATGACACTTGTTTTCTTTGTGCCCATCAACACGATCGCGCAATCTGGTCCCCCCACAGCGTCTAATACGCTTTTATCAACCGGTTTCTCATTGCCCTATGGAGCGCAGGTGCTGAATGGATCAGCCATCAATCCTGCAACGGGCAAACCGTTCCGCCATTTGTGGACGGCTGACACCACGAATGGGCTTTGCCGGCTCGATCCAGATCTGGATACCGGAGGCCCGTTCACAGTTAACGCCGCAAGTTGTATCACCACCGTTTCCGGAACAGCATTTACTCCCGGACGGCTGGCCTATGATCCACTGACCGATACGCTTTACTCAGTCAGTGATGGTACAAAAGCAAACGTTGCACGCTATCACTACCTTCCCGATGGCGATTCCGGTTTGGGATTAGTCAGCACAACCGCAGAATTTCTGGGTGATGCCGGAGGCTGTGGTTTGTCTGGCAACTTTCCCTGGGCAGTGGCGATGGGACCGGACTCCAATCTATATGTCTCATTCAAGACCAGCGGCAACCTCGTCCGTGTGATTTCCCCAGCAAGCGCCGTTGTTCCGTGCTCAAACATAATTGTCATGGGCAGCACGCCAGACACTCGCAGGGGCCTGGGGTTGACATGGATCGGACACGATCTTTGGGGTTCTGACGTTCGCGGCTTATTTAACATTCCCAACGCCGATCAGTGCTCTACGCCTGCGAATGGAAATTCTCCTTGCCACGGAACAACAAAGCTGCAAACCCTGGTAGGCGGCGGCCTTGTTGCCATGGCCAGTGACCAGAACTATCCGAATACGAATGGTGATTCCATTTATTTAACCGTGGACCAGGTTGATATTTTCAGAATCTCCGGACTCTCTACCGGTACGGCAGTTCTGAACAATAACTATGCCAATAATTTTCTGTTTGCCATCAGCATTGCGATGGATGCCTCCGACCCGGCAAATCCGGTGCTCTATGTTGGCGATGATCCTGGACAGGAAGCGGGGATTGCTGGCGGCGGCCGCTATTATGCGGTCTCCACTATAGCGTCAGCGCCAACAATTCCGGGCGTTCCGTTGGGCGTAACGGCGTCTGCTGGTGACAGCCAGGCATTTATCACCTTCCTGAGCGGCGGTGGCAGCCCTGCAACGAGCTACACCATTCGCAATGCAACCGCTTCCAACGGACATCTTGTGCCGGACGAAGTTGTTCCCGTGAATGGCTCGACGCTTACGCCGGCGGTGACCGTGAACGGATTAACGAACGGCGTTTCGTATACGTTCATTGTGTCGGCGACAAATGCACAAGGCACCAGCGCATTTTCCGCACCGAGCAATGCAGTAACGCCGCTGGCTATTACGGTTCCGGGCGCTCCTGCCGGGGCAACCGCAGTTGCAGCGGATTCGCAGGCTACCATTACATGGGCGGCACCAGCCAGTAATGGCAACGCGACGATTACTAGTTACACCGTAACGGCGCGAATCAATGGCGCGGCGACTGCCAATACTGCGACCACACCGAACGGCACTACAACCTCAGCGTTAGTAACTGGCTTAACCAATGGAACCACATATACCTTTACCGTCCATGCCAACAACATCAAGGGTGCAGGAGCTGAATCCGCGCCTTCCAACGCTGTAACGCCCGCGCGACCTCTGGGTGCCACTGACATGGCGATCGCGCTGAGCGGCCCTGCGAGCGCTACATCCAACAGCAACGCCACCTACATTCTTACGGCTACCAACCTGGGACCAAACTTTGCTCCGCAAGTTACGGTGAACGACTTTGTTCCCGCAGGCGCAACGTTTGTTTCTGGCACGCCAAGCCAGGGAGCCTGCGCTCTTCTGGGATCGCAGTTCCAGTGCAACCTGGGTGGAATGGTTGTCAATGGCACGGCCACAGTCACGGTAGTCCTGAACCTGACTGCATCCATCACCAACACAGCAACCGTGGGAGCCAATGACGCAAACGGCAATCCACTGATTGATCCTTCACCGGTAAACAACACGGCAAGCCTCAACACTGCCATTACAGCGCCGCCAACTACCACGGATTTGCAGGTGACTGGATCTCCGCAGAACGGCGGCCCTGCCTCCGGACCAACAACCACTGACAGCATTACATGGCAGATTCGCAACGCCCAGAATGCTCCGGCAAACTCCGTGGTGTTTACGGCTACGCTGCCGGCAGGATTGCCGTTTATTTCTCTCTCCACTTCCTCAGGAAGCTGCTCTGCGCCACCGGCGGGCGGCAGCGGAACGATTACATGCAATGCATCAACCGTGGCCGCGGGACAAGCCATGATAGTAACTGTGAATTTCAGCGTGCCGGCAGCGGGCGCACTGAGTTCAACCGGTCATGCGTCCTTCAATGGCACTGACACCAACACACCAAACAATACTTTCACCGTAACAATCAACGCCAAGTAGCAGCCATGCGCAGAAATGCCGGGGAGCAGAGATGCTTCCCGGCATTTTTAGTGCGAGATTGAAACTTCTATTTAGGCATTTCCGCTTTCAAGGGTGACTTTTTGGAGTCGCCGCCCGCAGAGTGGCTGTTCGGCGGTGCAGCGAGCTGGCCCGCAGGCATCCAGCCAGAATTCTCGGGTGCTCCCAGATATTGTTCGTTGAGATCAACCTTCACAGCATCACTCTGGGCCTGTTGCTGCTTCTCAAGATTCTGCTTTGCCAGAATCCTTGTAATTTCGTCTTTCGATTTTTCCAGCGTAGGAGTTTCCCGGCTGTCCATTTTGAAAATGATCAAGGCCGATGGCTGCTCAATGATTGGGGACACTTCTCCGGGCTTCAGGGCGAAGAGTTGTTTTTCCTGATTAGCGGCATAGATACCCCGCCGCACCACGGCCATATGCGTGGGTGGCGGATTTTTGATGCCGAGCTTTTCAAATGCTTCTTTTTGCAGCTCGTCAAGATCTTCACCTTTGACTGCGCGTTCATGCAGATCATCGGCTATTTTGGCGGCTTTCGCTGCAAAATCCGGGTCCTTCAAATTTGCGGTGTTGTATCTCGGAAGAGTCACACGGCGCAATGTCAATTCTTCAAAATTCGCGATGTTCGCTTGGTAATATGCTGCAATCTCTTCTGGCGCAACGGTCCTGGCTTTCTCCTGCATTAAGGCGGTATACATATCGCCCATGGCGCGCATACGCGCCAGACGCATGACCTCAGCAAAACGGGGATCGCGTTCAACGCCGGCCTTTTCAGCTGCCTCATAGTTGAGCAGCGTTGTGGCATAGCCTTCCGCCACAGCGTGATGTTGGGCCGCTATGATGGGCGGGCCAATGGCACTCAGTGCCTTTACCACAACTTCAAACTGTTGCTGGGTAATCACCGTAGTGCATGCCGGATCGGCTTTGGATTTTCCGATTTCCTGATTACTGCAAAGTCCGTGAATCGTGATGGCGGCTTCAGTAGGAGCAACTGTGCCCTTGATTTCTTTTTTTGCCGCAACTGAAGCTGCTGGTGCTTGAGCGGCTGCAGCCTGTGATGTTGCTGGGGTGGATGAAGTTTGTATTGGCGCCATGGCAATGGCGAGCAAAGCGGTAAATAGCAAACCAGGCATAGATATGCCCCTTTCCGTCAAAAAGAGAGCTAATAAAATTTTGGCCATCGTACCATGGTTTAAGTGAAGAAAGATCAGAAGAAATGGGGTTAATAACAGGATACGTATTGACATTGATCGTTCAAACGTCATTCTCAAGAAGCAATTGCGGACCTTTGGTGCAGGAACGGCGGGGCCGCGACATTAGAAATTTTAATCTTGGCTTAATGTTCCTCTAATTACCAAAGTTCATCTTCCTTCTACGCCAAAGTTGACTTGCAACATGTACTCAAGTTCGGCGTATTCAGACCAGTGGTTTATTTGCGGGCTGCTGTTCTGGATGTTCGACGGATTTTTTTCCTACCAAATCGACGGTAAATCGGGCACGGCGCTAGTTGGTAGCTGATTAGGCTGGCGTAGGAGTGCATCTTGTGTATTTCTCCCAAACCAGTCTTTAACGAAACTCAGCACCACAAGGTTTAGGCTGGCAGCGGTCCTGCTCGGATTGATATCGCGCAATCGCGTCTTCCCTTTTCTTTGTGAATAAAACTGGCACATGGTTGCGCCCATTAGCAACCGTGCGTCCCTGAAGAACGCCCATGAGAAGGCATGCGCGGATGCTTGGTCTTCTATGGCACCTGCAGCTGACTCCATCGCAAATCGATCCTGAAGCCATGCTTCCGGACGGGAAAGACGGATATCTATGAGAAACATTAGAGCTACACAGTACACGCAGCCTGCCAAGTTGTCCAAGTATGTTGGTTTGCTGTGTGTTGTGCTTCTACTTGCGTTTGCCACAGCCGCAAATGCGCAGAATGTAACCCAACTCAACACGCCCACAACCACAACTCTGTGGGCAGGAACGCAGGACTGGAACGTCTTCGGTCTCTCCTCAGTGACAGCACCCACAGCCGGTGTAATTCTATCCGGCACGGCAATCAGCACATTCACTGGCCAGCCGGTACGCCACTTGTGGTACGGTGATTCCAGCAACGGTCTGTGCCGCGTCGATCCCGAAGTGGACGATCCAACTCAGTCCTCAACGCCGGGAATCGGTTTCCATAACAACATTGAACGCACCTGCATTGGATTCATTCAGGCCGGCGGTTTTGTTCCATTTCAGTTGACCTTTGATTCCTCCACCAACACGCTTTACGCTGCTGACCAGCCGCGCACGGCGAATGGTGTAATCCGCCTGCACTACATTCCCTCTGGCGATAACGGACACGGCACCGTCGACCCGATTCACGTGGAATCGTTGATGGGCGCGCAGAACACCAGAAACGGCGCGGGTGGTTGCCCGGTAGTTGTCGATCCCCGCAACGGCGGAACTCCAGTGCAGATGTCTTCCGCTACACTCGGTCCAGACGGCAATCTGTACATTGGCTGGATTCGTAACGGCACGATTGCCCGTATTAACAATCCTTCTACGTTTGATCCCAGCAGCGATGCTGATTGCGCAGGCATTCAGGTTCCAATCTTTGCTGCAGACGCAAGGCTTGGCGCGGGTGGTGCAGCCGGCCATACCTTTGGACTCGCCTGGATCGGCCACACACTGTTCGGCGCTGACAATATCAGCCCGTGGTTCAAAGACAACGCTGATCAATGCTTGACGCCGGCAAACGGCAATCAGGTTTGCGGTCCTGTGGTTGGCATAGGAACGGAAATTCTCGGAACTTTTGCTCCCGGCCCACAAGCCGGCCTGGTCAGCGACTTTACTTACAATGGCCCCAACACAACTTACGGTGGAAATACTCTAATGGCTGCATCACTGGGACAGGCCGTGAGGGTCACCAATGCAACCGACGTCAATAACCTCTCCGTGACGCCACAATTTGGCGGCTCCTTCTGTAACATCACGGGGCTGACAATTGATCCCACGAATCTTGCGAATGAAACCATCTATGTGCAATCCGATTGCACCGCAGGCCAGATCAATGGCGCCGGAGCCATTTGGCAAGTCACACCACAACCGCCTGCGGGCGCACCACCGGCAGTCCCAACAGCGATTCATGTAACCAACGTGACTCCAGCCGGTGCGCTTACCGGCGCAGCAATCGTGAGCTGGATTCCGGGTTCAAACGGACAGCAGCTTACCAGCTTTGTTGTGCATACCGTCCTCGCATCTGACGGCACCACACCAGCCATCGGCGACACACCAGTTCCGGCAGCAGCGAACGGCATTCCTCCGAATTCCGTTCAGATTGTCGGGTTGCCTCTGGGAGTTGCAGTGGAGTTCCAGGTAGCCGCTGCGAACTCATTCGGAACCAGCCAGTTCTCTATTCTGAGTGCTGCCATCACAGCTCAGGCGCCAGTTCCACCTGGAGCGCCAACTGGCGTTGTTGCCACGCCTGGTAATGCTTCTGCCCAGGTTGCGTGGTCTGCTCCTTCCAGTAATGGTGGACAGCCGATTACCAGCTATACAGTGATCGCGCAGATTTGCAACCCAGGTTGCGCCTCTGCCGGCAACGTAACCGTGCCTGCGAGCCAGACTGGTTTGAACTTTACCGGACTGCTCAACGGCGCTACCTATAATTTCGAGGTTGTCGCCACCACCACAGCTGGTAACAGCCCGGCTTCACTGCCTTCAAACGCCGTGACTCCGAGCGTTCCAGATAGTCAGGACATCGCGATTGCAATGACTGGATCTTCTTCACTCAACGCTGGATCGTTCGCGACCTTCACCATGACCATCAGCAATAACGGTCCTGGCGATGCTCCGAGCGTAACTCTGGCGGATAACCTGCCGGCGCCGTTCGTTTCGGCTTCGACAACGCAGGGCGTTTGCACCATCGCTGGCACTCTCTTCAGCTGCACGCTGGGCGGAATGCATGCAGGCACCTCTGCCACGGTAAAAGTCACCGTAGCCATGGGCGCTTCAGCTATTACCAACTCAGCCACCATCACTTTGCGCGATTTGCTGGGCAACGTGAAAAACACTGATCCGAATACGGCCAACAACAC
>DASXZE010000067.1:0-10740 GCA_036502105.1 Candidatus Angelobacter sp.
AGCGGACGCCGTAATGGAAGCGACTGAGGCAGAAATTCCGCTGATCATCTGCATCACGGAAGGTATTCCCGTGCTGGACATGGTCAGGGCTTATGAATACCTGAAGATCAAAGGCAAGTCGCGGCTGATTGGGCCGAACTGTCCGGGCATTATCTCGCCGGGCAAGGCCAAAGTCGGAATCATGCCGGGGCACATACATAAAGAAGGCAACGTGGGCATTGTTTCGCGCTCTGGCACGCTGACCTATGAAGCCGTATTTCAACTCACACAGCGCGGCATTGGCCAATCAACGGCCATCGGCATTGGTGGCGATCCAATTATCGGCACCAATTTTGTTGATGCCCTGCAGTTGTTCAATGAAGATCCGGATACGCACGCCATTATTATGATCGGCGAAATTGGCGGCAACGCGGAAGAGACTGCTGCTGAGTACGTGAAGCAGTATGTAAAAAAGCCGGTGGTTTCGTTTATCGCCGGACAGACTGCGCCCCCGGGCCGCCGCATGGGCCACGCCGGCGCAATCATCTCCGGCGGACACGGCACAGCATCAGAAAAGATAAAAGCGCTGGAAGCCGCCGGGATTGCAGTGGCAAAATCTCCGGCCATGATGGCGCAGACGCTGCTCGACCATATTGGCACCGCCAAGATTTAAGCACGCGGATTTACCGCAAAGGTCGCTAAGGACGCAACGGACGTAACCAAAGTTCATCGCGCCGCAGAGTTGAAGAACTTTAAAGTAAAGGCGCACATGCTGCGTCTCTACGGCAATATTTTTGAATCGCTAACAGGAGCAATGACCAGCAATGAGTATTCAACGCACATTTTCTATCGTAAAACCGGACGCAGTCGCCAAAGGCGCAACCGGCGATATTCTCCATATGCTTCAGCAAAACGGTTTCCGTATTGTCGGGCTGAGAATGGTGGCCATCACCAAGCAGGAAGCCGAGGGCTTTTATGCCGTCCATGCCAGCCGCCCGTTCTTTGATTCGCTCACCTCGTTTATGTCGAGCGGGCCCATGGTAGTCATGGCGCTGGAAAAAGAAAACGCCATCGCCGATCTGCGCAAGCTCATGGGCGCCACCAATCCGGCAAATGCTGAAGAAGGCACGGTCCGAAAGAAATGGGCGTCCAGCATTGAGCATAATGCCATTCATGGCTCTGACGCCGAAGACACTGCCCGCTTCGAACTCAGCTACTTCTTTGCCGGATACGATCTGATTAAATAGAGCAAACAGCCGAAGGGAAAATCACATGCCACTGATTCAAGTCACCATGCTGAAAGGCCGCACGGTGGAGCAGAAGCGCAAGGTCGCAGAGCGGCTTACGCAGGTGATGGTGGAAGAGGCCAACGCCACCAAAGAAGCCGTGACCATTACTTTTCTTGAGATCACGCGAGAGGATTACGCCAGCGCCGGCGTGCTGCTGGCGGACAAGAAATAGTTAGTCCACCACGCTGTACAAGTCTCGGGTGCGGTGCTCCATGATGCTATCCAGTCCGCCGATGACATACTGCTTGAAGTGGGCGGAGTCGCGGTGGGCCTGAAGCGCGGCTTCATTTTTATATTGCTCGTAAAACATAAACTTGCGCGGGTCTTCCGTGGACTGGTGGCCTATGTACTGCAGGCATCCCGGCTCTTTGCGGGAGTGCTCATGCAGGATTCGGATGTACTCGCGGCACTTTTCTTCCGTGCCGGGCTTCACCAGCATGTCGACTTTAAGAACGATCATTTTGTATTCACCTGAATGAGTTTGTGTAACTTAGATCCTTCCGCTTCGCTATGCTTATGTCAGGATTTTCCAGGGCTAAAGCCCACATCTCTAATCGCCGAATTTAAATCGTCGGACGCGGCCCTAAAGAGCCGCTCTTCCACCATTATTTTGCTTTCGAACTTTTCTGCGACGCAGGTTTTTTTGCAGCGGCTTTGGCCGCAGTACTTTTGGCTGCGGAATCTTTTACTGTAGAACCCAGCAGCTCCGCTTCGAACTCCGGCAGCATCATGGTCTGGTCGCGCTCGGGACCGGTGGAGACCATGCCGATTTTGGCTCCGCTCTCACGTTCCAGAAAACGCAGATACTCCTGGGCTTTCTTCGGCAGATCGTCAAAGGTGGCTGCGCCTTCCGTTGATTTCTTCCAGCCCGGCATTTTTTCATAGATGCACTCCACCTGCTCAAAGCCGGTGGCCAGAGCGGGAATGGAGTCATACTTTTTGCCGTTGATTTTGTAACCGACGCAGACGGGAACTTCGTCGAGCACGTCGAGCACGTCAAGCTTGGTCACCACCCACCAGTTCACGCCATTAATCATCTGCGCGTAACGGAGCAGCGGCAGATCGACCCAGCCACAGCGGCGGGAGCGTCCGGTGACGGCGCCGTATTCATTGCCGCGTGCGCGCAGCTGGTCAGCGACTTCGCCTTGCACCTCGCTGGGGAATGGACCGCCGCCAACGCGTGTGCAGTAAGCCTTGGTGATGCCAATGACATTTTGAATCGCGTTCGGCGCAACACCGGTTCCAGTGGCCGCGCCGCCAGAGGTGCAACTGGACGAGGTCACAAACGGATAGGTACCGTGGTCGATATCCAGCATGGTGGCCTGGGCGCCTTCAAACATCACAGATTCGCCTTGGGCCAGCGCCTGGTTCAGCAGTATGGCGGTGTCGGCGACGAACGGCGCAATCTGCTCGGCGGCTTTGGCGTATTCGTCATACATGCTGTCGGCATCGAGCGGATCAGAATTGAAGAGCGCGTGCGCGATCATGTTTTTCTCGCGGCAGGCATTTTCAATTGTGGACTTGAGCAGCCTGGAATCAAGCAGATCAGCGACACGCAGCCCACGGCGGCCCATCTTGTCTTCATAGGCTGGGCCAATGCCGCGCGAGGTGGTGCCGATCTTCACGCGTCCGGGAGCGTTCTCCGCGCCCATCTCAATCATGCGATGGTAGGGCAGAATCACGTGCGCGCGATTGGATACAAACAAATTGCCGTCCACGGCAACGCCGGCATCTCGCAGCATCTTTACTTCTTTCAAAAAGGCAAGCGGATCAAGGACCACGCCGTTGCCAATCACGGAGCGGCAGCCCTGGCGCAGCACGCCGCAGGGCACCAGCTGGAGCACAAACTTTTTGCCCTTGATGATGACGGTATGTCCCGCATTGTGGCCGCCGGCATAGCGCGCCACCACGGAAAAATGATGCGAAAGGACATCAACAATCTTCCCTTTGCCCTCGTCGCCCCACTGGGCGCCGACGATCACAGCTGTCTTGCCGCGCTTCACTTGGAATGCACACTCCTCGCCCGTAACTGTTTTCGCAGACTGAAAATATGATCCTGGGAAATAAGACGGGAAAGTTTCTATTACCTATAGATTTTAACAAAAGTTGGGGGAGTTGGGGGAGAGCTATAACGACAGCAATTGTGGAAATGGCGGCAGGAATGGAATCGCGCTGCATTGAGAGTGAAAAAAACACAAGGTCCCTCGGGGCTACTCATCCGCTGAAGAAAACGCGGATGAGCTTACGCCCTTCAGGATGACGTTCATTTGATGACGCATTGAAGAGGAAACAGACAGCATAGGAAACGGGATCGCATTCAACTGAAACGCGATCCCGCAAACATTTATTATTTACGGTCTGGGCTTTTCAAAGTTCAACATCCAATTGGTCCCGAACTGGTCTGTGAACATGGCGAAACGGAAGGCCCATGGTGTTTCCTGGGGCGGCTGCGTGGGCTGACCTTTTTCACTCAGGGCGGCAAACAACCGGTCTGTTTCTTCAACTGACTCACACTGCACGCAGACAAAATAATTATTGCCAGCGCTGAAGGGCATGCCGGGCATATTGTCTGAGGCCATCAAGACGGCTGAGCCCTTGGCGATGCGGGCATGAGCGATGCGGTCTTTGGCTTCCGGCGGGATGTTGCCGCCCATGTCACCGAACGTGATCAGGTGCAGGTCAGAGCCAAGGCACTTTTTGTAAAACGTCATGGCTTCACGGCAATTTCCGTTGAAGATCAGGTAGGCGTTGATTTCCTTCATGGTTTACTCCGTTGTAAGTGCAGATTTATTTTCAAACTGATTTTGTTTGTGCTTGCAGTATTGCTAGCCGACCGTCTGCCCGAAGCCGAGTTGCTTTTTGAGATAACCCAATTGGCCAATGTGATAGCTCTCATGCAGAGAGAAGAAAGCGATATATCCGCCGATTGTGCCATCGAGCGAAGGCGAATTTTCTGGAGCGGGTTGTGTCAACGTGCTTTCTGAGACCGTGGCCAGCGATGCGTCCAGCAGCTGCGAAACTTCCTGCCACGCTTGTTTCATGGCAGCGCTTTCTGGATACTCCTCTGGCGCGGCCAGCTTTGATCCCCGGGTAAAAAGTTCCTTGCGGGGCGCAGACCAGTCCTTGCCGAGTATGCGCGGCACATTGGCGCGGGCGGTAATCATGTGCCCGAGAATCCAGGTGAGATGATTGGAACCATTGCCTGGACGCGCCAGCCATGCTTCTGGCGGAACGCCCGCAATGGCTCGATCAACCCACTCGGCATTGGTCTGAAACATTTTTTCAATGGTAGAAAAATCGATTTTCATGCGCTGTCTCCCGGAAGATTATTTTTTTTGATGGCTTCGTTGCTGGTGCTTATTGCGTGCTGGCGATGGAGAGAATGTTGCCGTCAGGATCTTTGATCCATGCGACTTTGATTTTTCCGCCGTAATGCACGTCGCCTTTGCGCGTGACATTTGGCATGTCGTAATGCTCAAACGTCACGCCTTTGGCGGCCAGGTCTTGCGCCAGCTTTTCCACGTCGTTGACCATCCAGGTGGCGGCGGTGGCCTGGTTGGTCCCCGCAAATTGCGATTTGTAGATCAGCAGCTTGCTGTGGCCGCTCTGGTATGTACGAGTCTCAGGCTCCTGCGGCTCATGGGCAACTTTGAAGCCGAGCTTCTCTTCATAAAACTTTCCGGCTGCATCCAGATTTTTTACGCCGATGGTGGCGATTGCGTCGAAATTTCCAATCATTATGTTGACTCCTTTAAAACTTGTGATGCGATGCGGCGCCGTGATGAAATGCAAATCTTCAGGGTCTCGGTTTTAGATTGTCGAGATACTCGCAGACGGCGTCGCCTGCCTGTGTCATGAGTTGTTTGCTTCTTGAACTTTTTCCCGTGCCCCAGATACCCATTTGCGATGCGACCACCAGAGTGGCCACGCTGCGCGGTGAAACACTTTTGCGGACCTTGCCAGCCTTGATTCCTCTGGTAAAAGCAGCGGCATAGGTTTTGCGCCAGGAGTCATACAGCTTGTCGATCCGCTGGTGAAAACCTTCATCGAGTGGCGACATTTCCTGCGCCAGATTATTCAGCGGACAGCCCTGGTTGAAGTGCCCGGTATCAATATCGGCCTTGATGTATCGGCGGAAGGCCAGCTTGAGATCGGTGATTGGATCCTGTGAGTTGGCCAGCGGCGTAAGCCAGCGGTCCTGGAGAATTGGGCCGATGATTTCATCCAGAACGGCGTAGCCAAGTTCCTGCTTGCCGGCGAAGTGATGAAACAACGCACCCTTGGTGATGCCGGCAGCTTCCACAATCTGATTGATGCTGCCACCCTGAAAGCTGTTTTTATAGAACTCAGCAAAGGCGGCCATCAGGATCTTGTGGCGCGTGGCTTCGGTTCGCTGGGTCTGGGTTTGGCTCACTGAATTAAGATACAGACCAGTTGGTATGTATGTCAAGAGGGATAAATGTTATTCGATTCGAAATTAGTTTTGGCAGGGACCGCAGCACAAGGTCCTTCAGGGCTACTTCACCCGCTGAAGAAAGCGCGGGTTCGTTAACGCCCTTCAGGATGAGGTTCTAGTTATGAAAACAGCATCGACAGCCAACAAGGTGGTCAAAAAAATTACGTCCCAAATCTTTCCGCCGAGCGGGCCTTGGCTTTGGCGGCTTCCTCTTCGCGGTTCTTGGGTGGGGCGGTGGTTTCCAGGGAGCGCAGAAGCCGGTTTGAGATGGCGGCTATCTCGTGAATCGCTGCCTCAAAGGCCTCTTCATTGGCCTTGGACGGTTTGTTGAAGCCGGTGATTTTTCTTACAAACTGGAGCGAGGCGGCGTGGACCTCGTCTTTGGTGACCGGCGGATCAAAGTTAAACAGGGTTTTGATATTTCTGCACATCCTTCATAGACCTCTATACATATTTTCTTGCGCGGACGAGCGGAGCGCAAGGGCCTTTTCTATCCCATGGACAAATAGCGCTCGCAGGCGACAGCGGGCAGCAGGGGCCTGGCTGCGGTTTGATCACTCAATACTTTTTGAGCAGGGCCTTTTTCGGGTTCGCTATTGCTGGCTGAACTCTAAGTGGTGATGGGATGAAACTTTTTGGTGGCCATGACGCCCAGCACGATGAACAGCACCAGGAGGATGCCCTGGGCTATCGCAAAAGGCGGCTCTTTTCCTGTGGGAGCGAGCGCATGCAGCGACGGAATTTTCAGAAAAGATTGAGCAACCAGGACAAAGCAATTGAAATAAAGCGCGATGACGGCGGTGATGACATAGGTGGCGCGCCATGTACCGGCCAGGTGAAAGGTGTAGCGCGCGGGAATACAGATCGCCAGCACGATCAGAGAAAGAATGCCAAGAATGATGCCGGGCGTGATGTGTTCAAAGGGGAAGAAGAAGCCGGTGATGCTGGTCAGCGCGGTGGTGATCAGAAAGAGCGCGGTCAGGCCGTCCATGCGTTTGCCGCTCATCATGCCGAATACAACGATCAGTCCGGAGCCGATGCCAATGAGGCTGATTGCTACGTGAATCTGGGTGTACGTGGCGAGCGACATGCCAAAAACCATGGAAGTGCCTCCTGCTGAATTAGCTAGCGATAGTACGACGATGAAGCGGAAATTACTACCATGATCCGTTAAAGCTGAAGGCTCTTTGCAGCGATGGCGGCTCTCGCGTAACCTTATCGAGACCAAAATGGCACTGCCTTTCAAACTCATCTATACCGACGACTACTACCTGCCGATTGGCGCACATGTTTTTCCGGCGGAGAAATACCGACTGATCCACAAGCGTCTGCTGGAGAGCAAGCTGGCCGAGCCTGCGGATTTTCTCACACCGCAAGCGGCGCAGGATGAAGACATACTGCTGGTGCATACGCGTGAGTATGTGCAGAAGCTGAAGATGGGAACGCTGTCCGCGCAGGAAGAGCAGCAGATGGAAGTGCCTTATTCGCCGGAGCTGGTAAAAGCCTTTTGGCTGGCGGCGGGTGGATCGATTCTGGCGGCGGACTGGGCGTTGCGCGACGGTATAGCTTGCAATATTGGCGGCGGATTTCATCATGCGTTTCCTGACCACGGAGAAGGCTTCTGCGTGATTCACGATGTGGCCGTGGCCATCAAGCGCATGCATAAAGATGGTCGAATCACTCGGGCGATGACCGTGGATTGCGACGTGCATGATGGCAACGGCACGGCAGCTATCTTTCCTCCAAACGGCGGGCCTCCGAAGCCGCGATCCGGGCAATTGCCGAGCGCAGGAGCGAGCCAGTTGGATGTTCGCGGTGCGTATGGCGAATCGGGCAGTAGTGGTGAGCTGGAGGTATTTACGATTTCACTTCACCAGGCGCATAACTATCCCATGCACAAGCCGCCATCTTCTATTGATGTGAATTTGCCGGACGGAACGAACGATGACGAGTATCTGGGCTGGCTGGAGCAGTCATTGAGTTCGGCGTTCCGGCAATTTGAGCCGGAGTTGCTGTGCTACATCGCCGGGGCAGACCCATATAAAGAAGACCAGTTGGGCGGACTGGCGCTGACCATCGAAGGCTTGAAGAAGCGCGATGAGCTGCTACTGAGGGTGGCGAAGACGCGGAACGTCCCGGTGATGATTACATACGCAGGCGGCTATGCGCGCAAGGTGGAAGACACGGTGACGATCCATTGCAATACGGTACTGGCGGCAAAGGAGATTTACGCATGAAGCTGCAACTGGTGCGCCACGCAACGCTGCTGCTGGATTATGCAGGGATGAAAATTCTGGTCGACCCTATGTTGAGCGACGCAGGCGAGATGGCGGCAATACAGAACTCGCCGCATCCGCGTCCGAATCCGCTGGTGCCGCTGCCGTTTCCTATTGAGCAGGTGCTGGACGGCGTGCAACTGGTGCTGGTGACGCATACGCATCGCGACCACTGGGACGATACGGCGATCCAACTGGTGCCGAAAGATTTGCCACTGCTGTGCCAGCCGGAAGATTTGCAGAAGATTGAGGCGGTGCATTTTGTGAATGCCACGCCCGTGCATGACACAAAATACTGGAGCCATATATGCATTACGCGCACAGCGGCGCAACATGGGTCAGGCGAGATGGCGCGGGCCATGGCGCCTTCCAGCGGATACATGCTGAGCAGCGAAGGCGAGCCCACGGTCTATATTACCGGCGACACGATCTGGTATGACCAGGTGGCGGAGACGATCAAGGAACATAATCCGCAGATCATTGTGGTGAATGCCGGAGCGGCGCAGTTTCTGCATGGCGACCCGATCACGATGACGGCGGGAGATGTGATCCGCGTGTGCCGGGCCACGCCGCATGCGCAAGTGATAGCTGTCCACATGGAGGCGATTAACCATTGTCTGCTCACGCGCGCGGAGTTGGCACAGCAGGCGCACTCTGCTGGTGCGAGGCTGGTGATTCCGGGGGATGGAGTGCGAGTGGCGTTGCAGGGTGGTTAGTTTCGCGAAAGCAATTTGCCGCAGATCCACGGCAAGCCGGGACGGGTTTGCGCAGATGAGCGCAGATCAGGAGTTTAGCCGCGAATAAACGCGAATCAAGAATTTTGTGGATTAAGGTGGGCTAGAGATTTTTCTGGTTTTGTTTTGTAAAGTGAGAGGCAGAAAAATTCAGAGCTGCACAACTCATTGTCACTGCCAGGGTTCTTACTAAGCAGAGTACCTGTTTATGAAATGTGAAATCTGCAAAGCGATCAAGAAGTTGGGCCTGGATGAGTCTGCGCATGACGTGTGGGTTTGTGCGGACGCGAAGTCGCCCAGAGAGATTCTGGAAAAAGCGCATGTGGCGATCCATCACAGGTGGCATGAGTTGAGTGAGACCATGTCAGCCAGGTGGGAAGCCGCGGAGTATATGCCGCATCAGCGGGCGCACTATGTGACGCTGGGGCTGTAGGGTTAGACGCCACGTCTTCGGCGCTTTTGTCTGAATGCCCAAAAGTTTCGAGAGTTTGCGTCTTAGACGTGTTTGTTCCTTTGAGCAGTTTCCAGCGGCTAGCAGTGAGACGTAGCAGTGCTACGTCTCTACGGTAAGATTCTTTGCGATCCTACATTTTTTTGGCACTTAATTTTTTTTTGGTACTTAATATTGGTACTTAATAAAAGGTATTCAGTTTACGAAGGCGATTTGCTATCTTCGTGGCTGGTGAGCGGGATCTGCTGCAATCGTCTCTGAGAAGATGATCTTTGAGAGTTATGATCTTTGAGAAGTATGATCTTTGAGAAGCATGCAATAAAGCGCGCAACGGGCAAAAAGCCGTTGCGTTTTGTCATTTTGGGGTTGCGACCCTCTGCCGATGCTCTCAGCCGAAGGGGCCTTGGGCTTGGTCGGTGCAAGGACGGAGCCTGGACGGAGCTTGGACGGCCCAAGGGCCGTGCTTGGGCGGAGCCTGGTCGGTGCAAGGGCCGATTTGCGGAAGTGCTTTTGTTTGCAACAGGAATTAAGAAATGACGGGGTGGGGGAGAGGGGCGAGATTGCCAA
This sequence comes from Candidatus Angelobacter sp., assembly GCA_036502105.1. GTDB lineage: Bacteria > Acidobacteriota > Terriglobia > Terriglobales > Acidobacteriaceae > Angelobacter. The sequence continues at coordinate 9,753 of DASXZE010000067.1, forward strand.
AATTGCCAAAATCGCCGGAATCGCCGGAATCCCCGGAATTGGTAATTGAAGACCTTTTGCCACACAGGACATTTCGTCCTTACTCCTGAGCTCGCCCTGAAAGGTTTACAATTTAGGACGGTCAGGTCGCGCGACCAAAGCACTGGCAAGCCGGGAAATTCAGCAACACACAACCCACAGGGCTGGACACATCTATGGACTCCTCGATTGTTCGTCAACTCAGGAAAATTGCAGGCAAAGACGCGGTACTGGATAAACCGGAAGAGCTGATGCTCTATGAATATGATGCCGGCACGGACGTGCATCGTCCGGGGGCGGTGGTGTTTGCCCAGACCACGCAACAGGTTTCGCAGATCATGAAGATGGCCAGCGACAAGAAGATTCCCGTGGTGCCACGCGGAGCAGGCACGGGGTTGAGCGGCGGGGCCATTGCTCGGCGCGAGGCGATTGTGCTCTCGCTGGCGCGCATGAACAAGATCCTGGAAATTGATGTGCCGAACCAGCGGGCGGTGGTGCAGCCGGGCGTGGTGAATCTGGAGTTGAGCAACGCGACAGTGAAATATGGCTATTACTATGCACCTGATCCATCGAGCCAGAAGGCGTGCACGATTGGCGGCAATGTGGCGGAGAATTCCGGCGGCCCGCATACGCTGGCGCTGGGCGTTACGGTGAATCACGTAACAGGTTTGGAGATTGTGCTGCCGGACGGAAAAGTGGTGGAGTTTGGCGGCAAGGCGCAGGACTCAACTGGCCTGGATATGACCGGCTTCTTTGTGGGCTCTGAAGGGACCATGGGAATTGTGACGCGCATTACCGTGAAGCTCACGAAACTTCCTGAGCACGTGACCACGCTGCTGGCAATTTACAACACGGTGGAAGATGCCGCGAATACAGTGGTCGCAATTACGCAGAGCGGCGTGACACCGGCGGCGCTGGAGATGCTGGATGGATGGATGGTCCGCTGCGTTGAGGCGAATGTGCATGCGGG
>DASXZE010000068.1:0-9782 GCA_036502105.1 Candidatus Angelobacter sp.
CGAGCCTATTCAAGTACAGGGTGCGAGCATTGTCATCAGCAATCCTGAGCTTGCGCCGTATCTTACAAACGCTGCAAAAGCCCAATAGCTGCTACTGTACAACGATTGTTGTCAGTTCAACCGGCTGCTGCTGCGCGGCTCCGCCATTCACGTTGACCAGCATGGGCCGAACTTCCTCCGTCACTGAGAGCTTTTGCTCCTGCGGCGTCAGGTTGTAAGAGACAATGCCTTTGTCGCGATCTCTGTGCCTGTCATGCCGGGGCGGAATAATGACCGGCGCCACAATGGCTGTGATGTGCAGCTCAGCTTGCGCGGAACTGCCGTTGGCCCGCCCGTTCTGGGCGAGTAAGGGTAAACCTGCTAAAACAATGGCGAATGCGGCGCAAAACTTCAGGGTCCGCATGCGGGGGAAAGTACAAATGTACATGCGCATATCGTCCTTCCACGTCAGATACCTATCGGCGCAGCAGCGTTGTTTCCGCGGAAAATAAAAATCAGGTATAGGCGCGAAAAGCGCCACGCAAAGGCAGTTTTTGACTGGCTCGGCCTCCCACTAAAGCAAAATTCCGGTGTTCGTTTCCGAACAGCTCTTTGCGTTAGCGAACACCCGGAAAGCTCTTTTGTTGCTCCTAAACAATCAGTTGTAGTATTGTTTTCATGGATTTAAGTGGCTTGTCACTTCGGCACAAAAAGTGCCATTTCATGCTAGTCCCCCTTTAAGGTATTTTGGGTTGGATAAACAGTTAGTTTCTCTGGCGATGGCGCCGCTACCTCTGATAAAGGAGTTGGCTATGCGTGAACTGAGGAAAGCAGGTCTTGCTCTCTGCGTTGGCATGCTGCTGCTGGTTCTGGCAGGGTTTGGCAACACCCGGAGCACCAACACCGTAACCGGTGGAAGTACAACCGACTCCGTTGCCCGGCACATTATGCTGCTGAAATCAGGAAACCCACAGCAGAAAGCCGCAGCTGCCTACTGGCTGGGACAGCAACGGTCTGCCGCCTCTGTCGCCATTGATCCTCTATTGAGCCTGCTGGGCGACGCGACTAGCGTTGATGCAAAACAATACCGTCAACGTCCTCTGGATAAAATGACGCTGGGCGAGGAAGTGGCTGCCGCCCTGGTCAACATTGGACATCCCTCCATTGAGCCTTTGATTCGCGTTTTGAAGAGCTCTCCGCAGGCAGTAGCGCGCAAAAATGCAGCCTGGGCGCTGGGCGCGCTGCACGACACTGGCGCCACCAACGACCAGATCTAGTCATCCGTTTGCGGCTAAAGCTGCGCAAAGAAGGGGTAAGCAACTATCGGAGTTTGCGCAATTTTAAGCCGTTCCTTGGCTCAATACTTTCTGGTGAAAATGATGGGAACTTTACTGCAAGATCTTCGCTATGGCATACGCATGCTGCGGAACAGCCCTGGCTTTGCGGCTGTGGCTATTCTTACGCTGGCGCTTGGCATTGGGGCTAATTCTGCCATCTTCACCGTGGTCAATGCTGTTTTATTGCAGCCCTTGCCATATTCAGAGCCAAATCGGCTGGTTTATCTCAATGAAGGGAATTCGGGCTCCAGCATCGGTTATCCCAACTATGTTGATTGGGCTGCGCAAAACCACGTCTTTGATCGCATTGGCGCGATGCAAGGGGTTTCCTTTGTGCTCACAGGCCATAACAATCCCGAGCTTATCCCGGGCAACTACATATCTGAAGGATTTTTCCCGGCACTGCGCGTGAAGCCGATCATGGGCCGAGGCTTGACGCCGGCTGACGATCAGCCCTCGGCATCACCCGTTGCTTTAGTAAGTTATAAATTCTGGCAGCAACGGCTGGGTGGCGATCCCAACGTTTTAAATACCGTGATCCAACTCGATGACCGCGCTTATAACGTGATTGGAGTCATGCCCCAGGATTTCCAGTTTCCCCTGGCGGATGAGCCAGAGCTTTTTGTGCCGATTGGATTAGTGGCGAATACGCGCGAGAAACAGGACCGCGCCAAGCATGAAGGGCTGCAAGCGATTGGACGGTTAAAAGCGGGCGTATCGCTCCAGCAAGCGCAGTCTGATTTTGACTTAATCTCCGCGCGTCTCGCCAAGGCGTATCCTGATGTGGATTATGAAAAACAAGCCGAGCTGCAGCCTCTTTATGATGTGACAGTTTACGGAGTAAAAGATTGGCTGCTGGTTCTGCTCGCCGCTGTAGGCCTGGTATTGCTGATCGCTTGCGCCAATGTAGCCAACCTCTTGCTGGCGCGGGCCGCGGCACGGCAAAGCGAGATGGCGATCCGTCTTTCCCTTGGTGCGCCGCGTACGCGGCTCTTCCGCCAGATGCTGACCGAGAGCACTTTGCTTGGAGTTTTGGGTGGAACGCTTGGACTATTGCTGGCATCCGCTGGAGTGAAAGCGCTGTTGGCCTTGGCCCCAGAAACGCTGATTCGGGTGCAGGAAATCCATCTCAATGTACAGATTGTTGGCTTTACGTTGCTAGTGTCAATTCTTACGGGTGTTGGTTTTGGGCTGGTTCCTGCTTTGCAGATGGCGCGTTTTCGTGGAGCGTTGCAAGGAGAAGTCCAGAAAACCAGCACAGGCCGCCAGTTGGTCAAGAACATACTCGTAGTTGCAGAGTTGTCGCTTTCCCTGGTTCTTCTGGTGGGGGCAGGCTTACTCGTTCAGAGTTTTGTGCGTTTCATCCGGCAGGATACAGGTTTCGATCACCATAACCTTATTACCACTGAGATCCATTTACCTCTAAATAAATACAAAACACAGCCTGAGCTCGACGCATTTTTTGATGGTCTGGTGGAAAAGCTAAATGCGACTCCGGGCATTGAATCTTCTGCAGTCAGCGTACCGCTGGAGTTTACCGGTGTAAGTTGGGGCTATGGTTTTCTTGTGGAAGGCGACCCGTTTCCTGCTCCGAATGAAATCAATTACACCCGATTGCACTACATCACTCCTGAATATTTGAGCACTTTTAAAATCCCATTGGTGCGGGGAAGGAATTTTACTCATTCAGATAATGACAGCAACATGCCGGTTGCGCTGGTCAGCAAATCATTTGTCCAAAAATGGCTGCACGATGAAGATGCAATAGGCAAACGTGTTCGTCTGGGCAAAGCCCGAGACCTTGCCAGTGCGCAAAATCCCTGGTTTACCATTGTGGGTGTTATCAATGATGTAAGCCACGATGGGAATCGATGGATGGGAGATGACGAGTTCCTGGTGCCGTTTGATCAGCATCAGCGCTATCACGTCCCGATGACAGGGAGATCCATTGTGATGCGAGCCAGGGGTGATTCCGCTTTGGCTGTTCAGCAGTTACGCAGCATAGTGGCGAGCATGGACCAAAACCTGCCCTTGAATAGAGTTATCACCATGGATCAGCTTATCTCGCGCTCCACGGTTTCTCAGCGTACCGTGATGTTTCTCATCACAACGTTTGCTGCTGTTGCGCTTGTGCTGGCTGCCATTGGTATTTACGGTGTTCTTTCATTCTGGGTGAACCAGCGCACGCGGGAAATTGGGATTCGCCTGGCACTGGGAGCAGATCAAAAGAATATCCTCAGCGTGGTGCTGCGCGAGGGAATCAAACTTGTTCTGTTCGGGCTGGTGATCGGTTTACCGCTGGCTTTAGGGCTTACAAACCTGCTGCCCAATATTTTGTACGGAGTGGGCCACCATGATCCGATAACTTTTATTGTTATTGTCGGTCTTCTAGGTTTTGTGGCCATTTTGGCTTGCTATTTGCCCGCACGCCGTGCGGCCAAAGTAGATCCCATGGTAGCTTTACGTTATGAATGAGAAAATGAAGAGGGAATTGGTAACTGAGTAAATTCAGAAAAAGGGACAGATGATCCAACTACGCAATGTTGAGAAAACCGTAAAGAGTCCGGCTGGAACGATCTGGCTGCTCCGCCGTATTAATGTCGATATAAAAGAAGGCGAATTCGTTACGATCATGGGGCCTTCCGGCGCCGGTAAAACCACGTTGCTGAGCATCATCGGCATGCTGGATGACGGCTGGGCCGGCGAATATACCTTTGCCGATCAGCCTGTTCACAAGCTTGATCGCAAGAAGCGCGCTGAACTGAATCGCCGGTTCGTGGGCTTTGTATTCCAGAGTTATCACCTTTTGGATAACCTGACCGTGCAGGAAAATATTGACGTTCCTCTCTCCTACCGTGATATTCCGCGCGCACAAAGAGCGTCAATGGTGGCGGACATTCTGGACCGCTTCCAGATCGTGGGCAAGAAAGATCTTTATCCTAACCAGCTCTCTGGAGGGCAGCAGCAACTGGTGGGCGTAGCGCGAGCGGTGGCCGGCAATCCCAAGCTCATTCTGGCAGACGAGCCAACCGGCAATCTCCATTCCGGACAAGCCAAAGAAACCATGGAATTATTTCGCAAGCTGAATCAGCAGGGAACCACTATCATTCAGGTAACGCATTCTGAAGCAAACGCCGCGTATGGGAGCCGCCTTATCCAACTCAAAGATGGATGGGTGGTTGAAGACTCGGCCGTGGTTCCAGCAGCCGCCGCGCAGTGACAGGTGAATAGCCGTAAGCGAATGGTCTTCAAATTTGCGAACTTCAATTTGTGATCTTTTGATTTGTGAAGCGGGAGAATTTCGGTGTCAACCAAAGCGCAGGAAGTGGCGAGTAATATCGCGGCCAAATCTGAGCCGATCCGCGTTCTTATTGCGGACGATCAGTCTGATGTTCGCGAAGCGTTGCGCCTGCTGCTCAAAGCCGAAGGCTACGCCACAGAAACCGTCAGTACGCCTGGTTCTGCGTTAGAAGCGGTTCAGCGCAACGAGTTTGACGTCCTCTTAATGGACCTCAACTATCAGCGCGACACCACTTCAGGCCAGGAAGGTATTGATTTACTTTCTCGCGTGCAGGCCATTGACAGTAAGCTACCTGTGATCGTGATGACTGCCTGGGGCAGTGTGGAACTTGCCGTGGAAGCCATGCGCCGCGGCGCGCGCGACTTTATCCAAAAGCCCTGGGACAATCATCGCCTGCTCAGCATTATTCGCACGCAAGTGGATTTATATCGCACCATTCGTCGCGCGGAACGGCTGGAAGCAGAAAACAGTTTATTGCGCGCGCAGAATCGTCCTGTCTTTATTGCGGAATCAAAAGCCATGGAGCCATTGCTGATGTTGCTGAGCCGCATCGGGCCTAGTGATGCCAACGTTTTGATTACTGGCGAACATGGCACGGGAAAAGAAGTAGTGGCACAAACGCTGCACGCGCTTTCGTCGCGTAGTGGCCGTCCGATGATTACCGTGAATACTGGCGGACTGCCTGAAGGCACCTTTGAAAGCGAATTGTTTGGTCATGTAAAAGGCGCATTTACTGACGCACGTGTGGATCGCGTTGGGCGATTTGAACTTGCCGATCGCGGCACGCTGTTCCTTGACGAAATCGCCAATGTCCCACTCAAGCAGCAGGCCAAGCTTCTGCGCGTGTTGGAAACCGGCGAGATGGAGCGCGTGGGTTCCTCTAAAACGAACCGCGTTGACGTTCGCGTAATCTCCGCGACGAACGCCGATCTGAAACTGGAGAGCGCTGAAGGCCGCTTCCGCTCTGATCTCCTCTTTCGACTGAATACAGTTGAGCTGCCCATTCCGCCATTGCGCGAACGCAAAGAAGATATTCCATTGCTGGCAGCGCACTTTCTTAAGCTCTATGCGCAGCGATACCGCAAACCGGTAAAAGGTTTTGATCCGTCGGCGTTGCAGAAGATGATCGAACATCCATGGCCGGGAAACGTGCGCGAACTGGACCACTCGACGGAGCGCGCTGTCCTGATGAGCACCAGCGAACAGATTCAGCCTGCTGATCTTGGCCTGGAAAGTGATAAAACAGCTTCTGCCAAGATCGAGGATTTGAGTCTGGAAGAAGTTGAAAATCTGTTGATCAAGAAGGCGCTGGCGCGCCATTCAGGTAATATCAGCCATGCGGCGGAAGCGCTTGGTTTGAGCCGAAGCGCTCTTTATCGCCGCATGCAAAAGTATGGCGTCTGATCCGCACTTTCAACCCGTCCGCAGCCTCACCGCAAAATCGCTGGACAGACGGATCAAGCTCAATTTTGATACCCGCATCCTCCTGATGACATTGCTTATCAGCTTGCCTGGAGCAGTCGTTGCAGAATTGTTTCTCTGGATAGGGAACCATTCAATTGAGCTGAAATGGACAGTCACACTATTTATTGTGATTGCCTGGATGATTGGCAGCTCCATGCTGCACGCGCAAATTGTGCGGCCCATGCAGACGCTCTCCAACATGGTGGCGGCGATCCGTGAAGAAGATTTTTCGTTCCGTCTGCGTGGCGGTGGCCGTGAAGATTCTCTGGCTGACTTGATTTACGAGATCAACTCTCTCGCGATCCGGCTGCAGCAGCAAAAAATCAGCGCGCTTGAAGCCACGGCACTCCTCAAAAAAGTAATGATGGAGATTGACGTGGCGGTCTTTACCTTTGACCAGCAACAGCGCCTGCGTATCGTGAATCGCGCCGGTGAGCAACTGATGGGACGGATCGCGCCGCGTATGCTCGGCCTGACCGCAGAAGAACTTGGGCTGCAGGAATTTGTCCAGTCGCCCGGCCCGCAAACCGTGGAGATGACCTTTCCTGGTAAGCATGGCCGCTGGGCCATCAGCCATACAGAATTTCGAGAAAACGGTGTGCCGCACCAACTGTTAATCATCTCCGATCTCAGCCGCGCTCTGCGTGAAGAAGAGCGCCAGGCGTGGCAGCGGTTGATCCGCGTGCTTGGCCACGAGTTGAACAATTCATTAGCTCCCATCAAGTCCATCGCCGGAACGCTCGGCTCGCTCACTGAACGCGCTGCACTGCCAGAAGACGTTGCTCAGGACATGCAGCAGGGACTCCGCGTAATTGAAAATCGCGTGGAATCACTTAACCGCTTCATGCAGGCCTATACACGTTTGGCTCGAATGCCTTCGCCCACGCCTAGCCGGCTCGATATTGGGCCCTTAGTGCAGCGCGCCGCATCTCTTGAGCGCCGTTTGCAGGTTAAAACGCTGGAAGGGCCGCCAATCATCGTGGACGCCGATCCCGACCAGATTGAGCAAGTGCTGATCAACCTGATCCGCAATGCCGTGGACGCTTCGCTTGATCCTGCGCTGAAACATCCGGGCTCGGTTGAGATTGGCTGGCGCACCAACGCACGCAGCGTTGAAGTTTTCATCCTTGACCAAGGCCCCGGACTGCTCAACAGCGACAATCTTTTTGTGCCGTTCTTTACCACCAAACATGGCGGCAGCGGTATCGGCCTGATACTGAGCCGCCAGATTGCTGAAGCTCACGGCGGCATACTGCAACTCGCCAACCGTTCTGACCGCACCGGCTGCGAAGCTGTGCTTGCCCTTCCCATCACCTACGATGCAGCTTTAATCTAACAACGACAAGCTTACAGCTTTACCGGCGGTGCTTGCTCATACGCTGAACCCATGCGGCACAATTCATCCAGCGTTTCCGCGAACAAGTCATAAAGAAGCTTCAGCCGCTCAACGTCTTTGATTACGCCCACCACCTGGAAATAAAGTTCGTCAACCTCTTCTGGAAATTTTTACTCCAGAATCCTTCGTCATCTTTGACTGAAAAAGAAATATCAGGCTGGACGGCAATCAAGTCTCGGATCTTCTGGCTGGAAAAAAGTTTTCGCAGCTTTTGTTCATCATTGCCCTTAATCACAAAGTTGCGGTCAAAATCTTCATAGCCGACTGTCACATCCTGCATGCCAAACCATTTTCCAATTTCCGTGAAGATGCCTTTGCGGTAAATCGTAAAGCGGAAGCTATCTGGATTCACATACGGCGCGCGCATGCGCGTATAAGTGACCGAGGATTTGCCTGTAGAGACGACAAAAAGATCTAGCTTGACCGTCCACTGATTGTGCGCGGCTTCAACTTCGTCGCTTTTCCAAAAGCCGCCTTCAACAAAGTTTGAACCTGTCTGCGCGCAGAACTGCTGCCAGATTTCTTTTCGACTTGGACCAAACCAGGTTCGCAATACACCCATAAGTTTTACTCACTTGTGATTTGCCGCGTCTGTGAAGTTAGCCGATCGCCTTAAACTGTTCGTCCGTTTCTATCTGCAGCCCTGCCACCAGGCGATTATTGGAATTAGCCAGACCAATCACCGCCAGCATTTCATTGAAGATTGGCTCCGTCATGCCCTTTTTGCGTGCAGCAGTCGTATGTGTGGCGATGCAGTAGTCGCACTGGTTACTGATGCTCACTGCCAGGTAAAGCAGTTCTTTCATCAGCGGCTCAAGCGCGCCTGCTCCCATAATTTCCTTGGTGTCTTCCCATGTGCGTTTCAGCCGCACCGGATCATGCGCCAGCGCCTTCCAGAAATTTGTGACTTTGTCAGTCTTGCGCGTAGCCATAATGTCGTCATACACAGCGCGCACTTCCGGGCTGGCTTTTTCGTATTCAATAAATCCAAGCGTGGACATAAAATTCCCTCACCCTAATAGAAAATTAAAACCGTGGAGGCGCAGCATTGCTGCGTCTGAGCGGCACTAATGCAAATTACGGGATCAACAAAATCTTGCCCGTGGTCTTACGGCCTTCCAGATCGCGATGCGCCTCAGCCGCCTCTTCCAGTTTGTGAACATGATCAATGCGCAGCTTCAGCTTGCCGGAGGCAATCATGCCCAGAACATCGCCAGCGCGTTCCTCCAACTCTTCGCGTGTGCTCACATAATGAATCAGGCTAGGCCGCGTCAACGTCAGTGATCCCTTGGCCATCAGATTTTTCACCACATCCACCGGAGGCACCGGCCCACTGGACGCGCCGAAGACCACCATGTGTCCGCGCAAGCGCAGGCAGTTCAGGCCTTTTTCAAACGTGCTCTGGCCCACGCCGTCATACACCACATGCACACCCTTGCCGTCAGTCAGGCGTTTGGTTTCGGCTTCAAAATTCTGCGTGGTATACAGGATCACTTCATCCGCGCCGGCTTCGCGTGCCAGCTTGGCTTTTTCTTCTGTGCCCGCCGTAGCGATCACCCGCGCGCCAATGTGTTTGGCCAATTGCACCAGCAGCTGTCCCACACCGCCGGCAGCCGCGTGAATCAACGCGGTCTCGCCCTTCTTGAGCGGATAGGTCGTGTTGATCAGATAATGTGCGGTCATTCCTTGCAGCATTGCTGCTGCGGCTTGCTGGTCGGTGAGTTTGTCTGGGACGTGCACCAGCCGATCAGCCGGCACCACGGCGTATTCAGCGTATGTGCCCAGCACATTGCTGTAAGCCACGCGGTCGCCGGCTTTCACAGTTTTTACATCACTTCCGATTTCGGTGACGGTGCCAGACGCTTCCTGGCCATCAGTAAACGGAAGCTGCGCGGGATAGCGGCCTTCGCGGAAATAAACATCGATAAAATTCACGCCGGAAGCAGCAATCTTTACCAGCGCTTCATTCGGCTTGGGCTTGGGAACGGGGAGATCCACCAGCGTGAGCACTTCTGGCCCGCCGGTTTTTTGTACCTGGATAGCTTTCATATCAACCCTGGGATGCGCCGCGCTAGAGTTGCGGCTGCTGGAAAATTGCGCTGAATACCGAAATATTCAGCGCAGGATTTTTGTTGGCTTAGAAGCTGAAAGAGTCTTCTTCAGCAATCAGCATTACCGGCGGACCACCAGAGGAAATTTGCGCGGCGTGTCCCAGCGTTTGCTTGCCGCCTTCTGACGCGGCGCAGGCTTGCAACGCTTCCATGGAAGGGAAGTAAACTTCAGCAATGCGATAGTACAGCGGTGT
>DASXZE010000069.1:0-7705 GCA_036502105.1 Candidatus Angelobacter sp.
TCATCTGCTGGGACCAGTGGTATCCAGAGGGCGCGCGCATCACCGCGCTGCAGGGCGCAAATATTCTTTTCTATCCCACGGCCATCGGTTGGCATCCGGACGAAAAAGCTGAATTCGGAACCACGCAGCATGACGCGTGGCGCACCATTCAACGCTCGCACGCCATTGCCAGCGGAGTCTTTGTCGGCTCGGTCAACCGCGTGGGTCATGAGTTTGGTGACATTCGCGGCAATCGCGCCGTCGGCAAAGGCCTTGAATTCTGGGGCGGATCCTTCTTATGTGATCCTTTTGGACGCATCATCGTGGAAGCCTCTCACGACAAAGAAGAAATCCTCATCGGCGAATGCGACCTCAAACATCTGGAAGACATCCGCCGCAACTGGCCTTTTCTTCGCGACCGCCGCATTGAAAGCTACGCGGGTATCACGCAAAGGTTTATTGATTAATGCCGCGCGCGAAAACGTTGCGTGCCAAGACGCCCTCATCTGTAGAGCCTACGCCGCGTTCTCTCGGCTATCGCATGCCCGCCGAATGGGAGCCGCACCAGTCCACATGGCTGGCGTGGCCGCACAATCGCTCTGACTGGCCGGGCAAATTTGACGCTATCCCGTGGGTCTTTGCCGATATCGTCCGCCATCTGAGCCGCGTGGAAGATGTAAACCTCATCGTGGCTTCCGCGCGTGAAAAGCAAACGGCTCAAAAAGCCTTGAAGCTGAGCCATGTGGAGAGGAAGGGGGTAAAGTTTCACATCTGGCCTACCAACCGCATATGGACACGCGACTCCGGCCCGATCTTCGTGAAGAAAAACAATGGCAAAAATGAAAACTCAGTCGCGATCACTAATTGGCGCTTCAATGCCTGGGCTAAATACTCTGACTGGAAGCATGACAATCAGCTGCCAGAGCGGATCGCCAAAAAATTCAAGCTAAAGCAATTCACACCGCTCATTACACACAAAGGCAAGCCGCTACAAATTGTTCTGGAAGGCGGCAGCATTGACGTAAACGGCCAGGGCCTGATGCTGACCACAGAAGAATGCCAGCTCAGCAAAGTCCAGCAGCGCAACCCGGCGCTTACGCGGCAAGATCTTGAAAAAGTTTTTGCCGATTATCTTGGAATAGTAAATGTAATCTGGCTTGGCAACGGCATCAAGGGTGATGACACGCATGGCCACGTGGATGACATCTCACGCTTTGTAGCGGCAGATACGGTGCTCACCGCCGTAGAACCCAATCGCAGTGATGCCAATTACGGGCCGCTGCAAGAAAATTTGCGCCGGCTGCGGGCAGCCACTGACTTGCAAGGACGCAAGCTGACGATCATCGAGCTGCCGCTTCCCCGCCCTGTCATTTTTCGCGGACAGCGCCTGCCTGCCAGCTATGCTAATTTTTATATTGCCAATGGGTTGGTTCTGGTTCCAACTTTCAACGATCCCAATGATCGCGTGGCTCTCAATATCCTGGCGAATTTATTTCCCAAGCGTGAAATTGTTGGCATACACTGCGGAGATTTTATCTGGGGTCTGGGCGCCATCCACTGCATGACGCAGCAGCAGCCACTCTAATTGGCGGTCCACTCTTGCTTGGAGCGGGTATCTTTGCCGTTCTGGTCTCTGGCCAATACCTCAACCGTGTTGTCTCCGGGAAAGATTCCCTTCTGGGTAAGTTGTTTCTCCCATGAGTCAACCGGATTGTCTGGGGTTTCGTCAACGTCGGCAAAACCGTTGACACGAATTTCCACAAAGGTAATTTTTTCTGCGCTGTCTGCTGTAATTTTTACGTTTATATCCCAGCCAAAAGGGCGGCTGGGACTGTGCGTGATGTCAATCTTCATTTTCTTTCCCCATACACTCTTCGAGACGAACGCAGGCGCCATAGCAAATTTTAGTCGGCTGCCGCCGCTGTTCTGGGTCGCGACGCGAACAATTCCGGATCAGTAATTTGCAGCTTCTCCAGCGTGTCCTTCCACACCGCGGGAATTCCCGGCATGGCGGCAATTTCTTTTTTCGCCGTGAGAGCGTGCTCCATCTTGATAGCGATTGGTTTCAGCCCCGTTGCCTGCGCAGCCACAGCCACTGAAATATTGCGCGCACACATGCCTTCCAGCAGAAACATGCGCGTGAGTGCCACCTGAATATTCGGGCCAGAGGTAAGCGCACCGTGGTTTGGCAAAATCACCGCTGGATATTTTGCAATCGCCTCAGCAAACGGGCGGACACGATCTTCACCGGCTGCTGTGCCGGTGTAGTCTTCTTCCACAATGCCCACGTCACCCGCAATAATGCAGCTTTCCTGGTCATAGATTTCCGGAACGCGGCGAAATGTTCCCCAGCTTACCGTGGCCGGCGGGTGCGTATGCGCCAGCGCCGCAATCTGCGGATTCAAGCAATGAATCACGGCATGCAGCGCAATCGTGTCATTCACATAAGGATCAATCGAGGGATCGTGCTCCAGCACCTTGCCATTGAAATCAAAAGTGCAGATGTCCACAGGCCGCAGCGTGCCGAACGATGGACCAAAACGGTTCATCAACATTTTGTTTTCGCCGACGACCACGCTCAGATGTCCCGCCACGCCTGCGCTAAGACCCGCGCGATACAGCGCCCGCGCCGCGCAGCAGATATCAAACTTAACGTTTTCAATGGAATTAGACATAAAGATTCACCTCGACTGTTTACAGACAAATCCTAGACTTTACGCTGGTTTTTCACAAATCGAATTTCCATACAAGGCTACAAAAGAAAACCACCCGCATGCATAAACATGCGGGCAGTGTTGGATGAAACTTTCGGATTAGTTGTTATGCCTTAAAGCTGAACTTTTTGCGGCTAAAGAAACCAACAGCAATCAGACCAAATCCCACCAGGGCCAATAATGGCAGCGGCGAAGCGGTCTGGGGCAGTTTCTGGCCTGAAGCTGCGCTGTCGTCCGCGGAAGCTACAGTAGCGGGCGCTGAGTTCTCAGGAGTGGCAGTGCTGGCAGCAGGAGCGGCATTCTGGTCCGCTGATGCCGGAGCCTGAGCAGTGGCTGTGGTGGAAGCTGCGTCAGTTGATGCTGGAGGATTTACCGGAGCGCTGGCACTTTCAGAAGCTGCGCCCGCTGGGCTATTGGTGGTGGCTGCTGGAGCATTGGCATTTGGGTCAGTCGCTGGAGCGGTGGCGGCGCTGGCTGTTGCCGCGCCATCTGCCGGAGGATTTACTGGAGCGCTGGCGCTTTCAGAAGATGCGCCTGCCGGGCTGTTGGTAGTTGCTGCTGGAGCGTTCGCGTTATTTGGATCAGCGGCTGGTGCCGTGGTGCTGGCGGTAGCGCTCTGATCCGCTGAAGTGCTCGGAATGCTGGGCGTCTGCGCCGGAGGATTTACCGGAGCGCTGGCACTCTCAGAAGACGCGCCGGCCGGGCTGTTCGTGGTGGCTGCCGGAGCGTTTGCATTCACATCTCCGGCTGGTGCGGCAGCTGCCGCCCCCATATTTGCAGCCTGGTTGCTGGTGCATGAATCAGAAATCATATTGATCGAGCTGACCTGCAGTGAACCATCGTTCGCGCGCGATCCCTGTATCTGTACCTGATGTCCATCATGCGGTTTCAGCACTGAGCTGTCACCCTGCAGGTTGACGCTCTGGCCATTGTCAGAATTAAGCACCCAGTTTCCGCCGGACTGCTTCAAGCAGCCACGCAGTGAAGTCTGCTGGTCACCGGTGCTGGTTGGAGCTGCGGTCTGGGCATTTTGATCAGTTGGCGCGGGACTGCTGGTGGAAGGGCTGGCTGGCTGTTGACCTGGTGCTGGTGTTGAACCAGTGCCGCCGCCGGTCTGCGCAAATGCCATGCCGGAGGCAAGCATCATTGCCAAAATAAACTTTTTATTCATATTTGTTGCTCCTTCGATTCGAGGGTGCCCGTCGGGGGCTATGCGAGTTGTCTCTGTTTACGTCGCTGATAGAGAGTTAGAGACTAGTAAACCCTGTAGGGTTGACTGGAAATAAAACATAAGCGAAGCTGCTGCTCATGTAGAATTTTTAAGGCAACCTGAAGTAAACTTCTATGAATCAACCAGAGAAAAACACAGCAGACATGCAGCCCAGAGCTGATGCTGACTGGATGGAGCTGGCGCTGGAGCAGGCTGCTCTAGCTGGACAGGCCGGTGAAGTGCCTGTTGGCGCTTTAGTAATCAAGGATGGAGAGATCATTGGCCGCGGACACAATCGCAACCTGCTGAATAACGATCCCACCGCGCATGCCGAGATCATTGCGCTGCGTGAAGCTGCTGCGCATTTGGGGAATCATCGGCTGAGTGGCTGCATGATGATCACCACGATTGAGCCCTGCTCCATGTGTGCCGGAGCCCTGATTCATGCTCGCATCTCGCGCCTGGTGTATGGTTCTGCTGATATCAAAGCCGGAGCAGTTGGATCGGTGCTGGAGGTTTTGAACCATCCTCGTTTGAATCATAAAATGGAAGTAACCGGAGGCATTCTCGCAGACCGTTGCGCAGAAATAATTCAGGACTTTTTTCGCCGTAAAAGAGAACCAGGCAAGCCTTAATTGCGTATTCATCGAAAGAGGGACTCGGTTCAAGCTTGATGAGCACAGAAAGCGAGTTTCGGCTAAACTTTTCTCAGCTAACTTGCGGTCACATTTTCAGTCAATAAGTAGGGACTCATGAAAACCATTACTTCGCTCCTGCAGGACCTCCGTTATGGCTTTCGCATGCTGGCGAAGGCGCCCACCTTTTCTATCATCGCAATCATTACACTGGCCCTGGGCATTGGGGCGAACACGGCGATTTTTTCAGTGGTCAATGGCGTGCTGCTGAATCCGCTGCCTTTTCATGATCCGGAGCAGCTCGTTTCTCTTTTTCAAAAAATCCCGAATTTCGAGAACGGCTCCATTTCTTATCCAAACTTTAAAGACTGGCAGCGCATGAATCGGACATTTGAAACGCTGGCTGCCTATCGCACAGTTGGATTTACTCTTTCCGGCTCGGGCGAACCAGAGCGGCTGCGCGGAGAAATGGTCTCGGCTGGACTCTTTGACTTGTTGGGCATGCATCCTTTACTAGGCCGCACTTTTAGCGCCGACGAAGACCGGCTGGGCGCGAACCCCACAGTAATGATTACTGAAGGACTGTGGAAGCGAAAATTTGCAGGCCGCAAAGACATCATCGGCCAGCGCATGATCCTCGATGACGAGGGACGAACCATCATCGGCGTTGTTCCCTCCAGCTTTCATTTGAATATCCAGAATTTTCAGCGCGGCGGCCCGGCAAACGAGGTTTACACACCGGTCGGCGAATTTAACGAGCCAAAATTTTATTCCGTTCGCTCGGCAGCCTGGGGGCTGGATGGTATTGGCCGGCTCAAACCCGGAGTAACGCTGGAACAGGCGCATGAAGATATGGACCGCGTTGCACGGGAGCTTGCCGTGGCGTACCCCGATGTTGATTCTGACAAAAAAGTAAACCTTCGTTCCTTGAAAGATGAAATGGTTGGCGATATGCGCCCGATTCTGCTGGTCCTGCTGGGCGCTGTGGGATTCGTATTGCTTATCTCCTGTGTAAACGTAGCGAATCTTCTACTCGCGCGCTCCACCGTGCGGCAGCATGAATTTGCCATTCGCATTGCGCTGGGAGCGGGAAACCAGCGCGTGATTCGCCAGCTGCTAACGGAAAGCGTTCTTTTGTCCATGATCGGCGGCGTGCTGGGTCTGGGAGTGGCAAAGCTTGCGACCAGCGCCGCGTTGGCGGCAATGCCGACGACTATGCCACGCTCTGAAAATATTGGTCTTGATCTGCGCGTGCTGCTGTTTACGCTGGGTATCTCTCTTCTTGCGGGAATCGTTTTTGGCCTGGCGCCTGCGTGGAAGGCGTCACAAGGCAGCCTGAGTGGGACCTTGCGGGAAAGTGGGCGCGGCCTGGCTGGCGGGCGCGCGGGCGCGCAGAAATTTTTTGTCGTGGTTGAAATGGCCATGGCGCTGGTGCTGCTGATCGGGGCCGGCCTGATGATCCGCACGCTGTTCCAGCTCTGGGGACTCGATCCCGGATTCAATCCGAAAAATTTAATGACCTTTTCAGTTGCTGGCCCAGCTTCTTATAAGACGCAATCCGCTGACTCCATCCGGGCCGCCTATCGCCAGATTCATGACAAACTGGCTTCCGTTCCCGGCGTCGAAGCTGTGTCTTTCAATAATGGCGCAACTCCCATGGGCAGCGACGATGAAGAATATTTCTGGTTTGTTGACCGGCCCCAACCCTTGCACCAGAGCGATCTTCCCATGTCGCTGCAATATGTCGTGGAACCCGATTACCTCAAAGTAATGCAGATTCCCCTGAAGCGAGGCCGCTTCTTTACCTCCGCCGACAATGAAACCAGGCCTACTGATCCAATTACTTTTGTCGGAGTAGCAGTCTTACTGTCCGCGATTGCGCTGCTGGCTTGTTATGTACCTGCGCGACGGGCCATGAAAGTGGATCCCATGGAAGCGCTGCGGCATGAGTAGCTGAAAATTCAGAAACTGTCAGGGATCTCCCCGGCTGTTCATTCATTTTGACGAAGCGGGCAAGCAGCGGCACGCCTGCTCGGATGGTTTGGGGCGGCTAATGGAAGTGGAGAGCCAATCCTGGCGCAGGGCCGACCTGTTTTCTCCGCCATTTGTGGGCTAAACAGGAGGGATTGTAGTAACACAATCTAGTAGCATACAAGCGTTTTTGATAAAAATGGGCAGAAAAAGTGGAATGGCGGAGAGAGAGGGATTCGAACCCCCGGTGCCCGTTAAGGCACGGACGCTTTCGAGGCGTCTGGTTTCAACCACTCACCCATCTCTCCGCGAGGCGGATTTTCCCAGTTCCATTTTAGCAAGGAAGCCGGATGTTTAGCGGCGTTTGCATATATATACATCTGTGCTTATTAGGATTGGAGATTGGCCATTCGACGAACAAAATGAAATGTCGGCGGTTGCTGGTTACTACTTTTACGATTTGATCTACACTTATGAAGAGAGAAGAAATAACCACCCGGAGCTTCTTCAATGATTCATAGCGGCCGCCACTTCCTGCAGATTCCCGGACCAACCAACGTACCTGACCGTGTTCTGCGCGCCATGGACAGACCGGTGATTGACCATCGTGGGCCGGAGTTTGCCCAGATGGGCGCGGAAGTGCTGGAGAGCGTGAAGTCGATTTTTAAAACCAAGAGCCATGTGGTGATTTATCCGGCCTCGGGTTCAGGGGCGTGGGAAGCGGCGATTGTGAACACGCTTTCACCGGGCGACCGCGTGCTGGTATTTGAGACTGGACAATTCTCCAGCCTGTGGCGCGACATTGCTTTGCGTCACGGTCTGGTGGTGGATTACATTCCCGGCAATTGGCGCCATGGCGCTAAAGCGGCGGAAGCGGAAGAGCGGCTATCGCAAGATAAACAGCATGCGATCAAGGCCGTGATGGTGGTGCACAACGAAACTTCGACCGGCGTGGTGAGCCGCGTGAAGGAAATTCGCGAGGCCATGGATCGCGCCAAACATCCTGCGCTGCTGATGGTGGATACCATTTCGTCACTGGGATCGATGGATTACCGGCACGACGAATGGGGAGTGGACGTAACCGTGGGCGGATCACAAAAAGGACTGATGCTTCCGCCAGGACTCAGCTTTAATGCTGTCTCTGACAAAGCTTTGTCGGCAAACAAAACAGCCAAGATGCCGCGCTACTACTGGGA
>DASXZE010000070.1:0-12619 GCA_036502105.1 Candidatus Angelobacter sp.
GATTTCCATCTTGAAGGTATGAGGGAACATGGCGATCCGATTCCTGAGCCTAGCGTGGTGACGGAATATGTTTCGGTGAGTTGAAGATCAGCGCAGGCGAGGCGCCTGCGGTCCACAATTAGTTGAAAGAGCAAAGAGCCAAAGGCTAAGGGCCAATAGCTAGGAGCTGTTTTTATGCGTGAAGTCGTAATAGCAAGTTCAGTTCGCACGGCGGTCGGAAAATCAGGTAAAGGCACTCTACGCGCCACCCGACCGGACGATCTGGCCGCCGTCGCCATTAAAGGCGCGCTGGATCGTATCCCGCAGCTCGATAAAAAAGAGATTGAAGACGTCATTATCGGCTGCGCTACGCCGGAAGCCGAGCAGGGCATGAACGTTGCCCGGATTGCATCGTTGCGCGCGGGCTTGCCGGTGGAAGTCTCAGCCATGACCATCAATCGCTTTTGCTCGTCGGGATTGCAGGCCATCTCGCTGGCGGTGGATTCCGTGGCGGCGGGCCGTGCAGAGGTCGCCATCGGCGGCGGGACGGAATCGATGAGCATGATTCCCATGGGCGGGAACAAAGTCTCGATCAATCCCTGGCTGATGGACAACTATCCTGACAGCTATCTTTCCATGGGATTGACGGCGGAGCGGCTGGCGAAGCGCTTTGGCATTACGCGCCAGCAGGCCGACGAGTTTTCCCTAAGCAGCCACAAGAAGGCGCTCGCGGCGATTCAGGCGGGCAGGTTTGAAGATGAAATTGTGCCGGTGCCGGTGAGCTTTACTACTCCAAACGGGTCCAAGCCAAAACGTATGGAGATCGTATTTAAGGTGGATGAAGGGCCGAGGGCAGAAACCTCAATGGAAGCGCTTGCCGCTTTGAAGCCGGTCTTCCATGCCAAAGGAACCGTTACGGCGGGGAATTCGTCGCAAACTTCGGACGGAGCGGCGGCAACTGTCGTGATGAGCAGTGACAAAGCCCGGCAACTTGGCATCCAACCAATGGCGCGGCTTGTGGCGTTTGCCACGGCAGGCTATCTGCCGGAAGAAATGGGACTGGGGCCGGTGTACGCCATTCCCAAGGTCTTGAAGATGGCGGGGCTGAAGCTGGAAAATATCGATGTATTTGAGTTGAACGAAGCGTTTGCGGCGCAGGCGCTTTCGGTGATGAAGGAAGCTGGACTTGATCCGAACAAGATCAATCCGAACGGCGGAGCGGTGGCGTTGGGGCATCCGTTAGGATGCACCGGAGCGAAGCTGACGGCAACAATTTTGCGTGAACTGAAGCGGCGCAATGGCAAGTATGGGATCGTGACGATGTGCGTCGGCGGTGGCATGGGTGCGGCGGGGATTTTCGAGAATTTGAATTAACAACATCTAACACGGAGGCACGGAGAAAAATGAAAATTAAGTTTTGTTCTTCTCCGTGTCTCAGTGCCTCGTGGTGAGAAGTTCTTAGGAGAAACAATGGCTACAGTAGCAGTCCCAAACAAAATCAAACTGGCGGGCGGAAGTTTTCTTATCGAAGAGCACGCAACTGAACAGGTCTTTACCCTGGAAGACCTGAGCGAAGAGCACCAGCAGATTGCGCAGACTACGCAGGATTTTGCCCGCAATGAGATTCTGCCCAACGCCGAAAAGATTGAGCACAAGGAGTTCGCCGTGACGCGCGGGCTGATCCAGAAGGCGTGCGAAATTGGCATCGCCAATGTGGACATCCCGGAGCAGTACGGCGGCTCGGACATGGATAAGATTTCGTCGGCGATCATCGCCGAGCATCTCTCCGTCTCGGGCAGCTTCAGCGTGGCGTTTGGCGGTCACACCGGCATCGGCACGCTGCCAATCGTTTATTTCGGCACGCCGGAGCAAAAAGCTAAGTATCTGCCCAAGTTGGCCACAGGCGAGTTGATCGCAGCGTATGCATTATCTGAATCGACGTCGGCTTCTGACGCGATGAACGCGCGCACCAAAGCTGTGCTGTCTCCCGACGGGAAGGAGTGGATACTGAATGGCGAAAAAATGTGGATCACGAACGGCGGCTTTGCCGACGTGGTCATCATCTTCGCCAAGGTCGATGGCGAAAAGTTCAGCGCGTTTATCGTGGAGCGCGGGTTCCCTGGATTCCAGTCGGGCGCGGAAGAAAAGAAGATGGGCATCCGCGGATCCTCGACGACACCGATCATTCTGAATGATTGCCGTGTGCCTAAAGAAAACCTGCTGGGAGAGATTGGCAAGGGGCATGTGATCGCATTCAATACGTTGAACATTGGACGCTACAAGCTGGGCGCGGGCGTGGTGGGCGGTGCGCGCAACGCGCTGAATAATTCCATCGGTTATGCCAAGCAGCGCAAGGCCTTCGGCAAGACGCTGGCCGATTTCGGCATCATCCAGGAAAAGCTGGCCAACATGGCGGTGGGCGTTTACACCGGCGAATGCATGTCTTACCGCACGGTCGGCATGATTGATTCGGCGATGTCTGAGATCGACAAGAATTCGCCTGACGTTTACAAAGAGACGGCCAAGAATATTGAAGAGTATGCCGTCGAGTGCTCCATCCTGAAAGTGTATGGCTCGGAAATGCTGGATTACGTCGTCGACGAAACCGTGCAGATCTACGGCGGTTACGGATTTGTGGAAGAGTATCCGGCAGAGCGGGCGTATCGCGACTCGCGCGTGAACCGCATTTTTGAAGGCACGAATGAAATCAATCGCATGATCATTACCGGCTGGCTCCTGAAGCGGGCCATGAAAGGCCAGCTGCCTCTCATGCCTGCCATCAAAAAGCTGACGGATGAAATCATGTCCGGCCCGAGTTCGGCTGAGCCGCTGGAAGGCACGCTGGCAGCGGAGCGCACGCTGGTGAGCAATGCCAAAAAAGCCACGCTTATGCTGGCTGGCGCGGCAGTGCAAAAGTACATGGCAGCCATTGAGCAGCAGCAGGAAATTCTTTCCGCGATTGCTGACATGGTGATTGAAGTCTTTGCCATGGATTCCGTGGCGCTGCGCACACAGAAGCTGGTGGAGACACAGGGTGAAGCCAAAACGCAGATCGCGGTGGCCATGGCGCAGGTCAGCCTGAGTCTTTCCATGGATAAGATTGAAGCCGCAGCCAAGAAAGTTGTAGCCGCAGTTTCAGAAGGAGACATGCTGCGCACGCAGATGGTCATTTTGCGCCGGTTGTTCAAGCATGAGCCATTCAATCTGATCGCGCTGACGCAGCAGATCTCAGCGCGGCTGATTGATGCCGGGAAATATGTAAGAGCTTAAAAACGTAAGAACGCTAACCACAAAGGATCACAAAGGATCACAAAGGTCTGTACACCGAAAGAATAGACCTTTGTGTTCCTTCGTGTCCTTTGTGGTTTATTGTTTTCTTATGAATACAGAATGCAATCGCATCGCAGAGCAAATGGCCACCGTGATCAGTGGCGACGCATGGTATGGCGATTCCGTCCGCAAAATATTGGATGGTGTGAAAGCCGCGCAGGCAGCAGCGCATCCAATTCCGAATGCTCATTCCATATGGGAGCTGGTGAATCATTTGGATGCGTGGGTAAACTTCGCCATTGGCGCTGCCAATGGAACGCCGATTCCCGCATGGCCTGCCATGCCCAAAGAACAAGACTATCCACCAGTCACCGATAAAAGCGAGCAAGCGTGGGAGCAGGCAGTGAGTTCTTTTTTTGCCAGCCATCAGAAACTGATTGATGCGATCAAGAGCTTTGGTGACGATCACTTGGAGACCGCTGTTCCCGGCCGCACTTATAATTTCAGCCGGCTTTTTCCGGGTATGACGCAACACGCAACCTATCATTCAGCACAGATTGCCCTCTTGAAGAAAGCCCAGCCGTAAGAAAGCCCAGCCGTAAGAAAGCGCAGCCGAAAAAAAGCCCAGCCGCAATTCGGGCGCGTTTTCCTCAGTGCGCAGGTTGTGAGGATGCTGCCTTTACGATAAAGTTTCTGTGCCTATGGGATTCCCTAACCTGCACTCTCTTCTCACCAAATCTGATGTTGAATCCGCCGTTCGGGCCCACTGGAGAGCGCTTGCCGCCAAAGAGGCAATCCAGCAGCAGAATTTTTACGACGATCAGGCCAGCATCTTCGCCACCGATTCAAACAAGCTGGAGCGCGCACGGCTGGTGCTCTTGCGCCGGCAGCGAGAATACTTGAGCGCAGCCACCAAGACCACGG
The DNA here is from genome assembly GCA_036502105.1 of Candidatus Angelobacter sp. Lineage (GTDB taxonomy): Bacteria > Acidobacteriota > Terriglobia > Terriglobales > Acidobacteriaceae > Angelobacter. Next base: position 4,174 of record DASXZE010000070.1, read on the forward strand.
TGCAGGTGGGCGAGATGGAAATTGAAATTATAGGCAACACGCATGCCGTGGCGGCCTATACCATCCGGCTGGACGCCAAGCATGTGACGCGGCCCTCAGCTTCAGGAAGTTCTACAGAAGAGCATTTAGCGAATGCGCGGGTCACGCATATATTTCAGCGGCAAAGTGACGGAACGCTGCGGATCATGCATGAGCACATCTCAGTGCCACGGGGCCATTGAACCTTAGTTGATTATGCCTTGGTGAAAACTCTGGCAGTCATTTCTTGAGCCGGAGCGCCGCCGGAGATCTGTTGCGCCACAATCATTTCCCTGGCCACAGGACGCAGCGAAGGCAGGCGTGTCCAGAAGACGCCTGCGCCCACAATCGCTGCCATTCCGCCGATAAAGACTGTCCAGGGTGCGCCAAGATTATGCGCGAGGCTGCCAGCCAGCAATGATCCCATGGGCGCCATGCCCATAAACGTCATGGCATAAAAGGCCATTACACGTCCGCGCAGGCGGTCTGGCACCATGCTCTGAATCAGCGTGTTGGAAGAGGCCATCTGCACCATGGTGCAGAATCCTACTGGCGCCAGCAGCAAGGCAGAAAGCCACAGCGTGCGGGAAAACGAAAAGAGCGCCAACGTCACGCCCAGCCCGGCACATGCTGTGACCACCCAGGTACTCAATCCGTGGACGCTTCTGCGGGTGGCTAAGAGCAGTGCGCCGCAGAGAGCGCCCACGCCGGAACATCCCATGAGCAAGCCCAGGGCCTGTGCGCCGCCATGCAGAAGTTTGTCGGCGAATAGCGGCATGAGCACCGCGTAAGGCAGTGCGGCAAAGCTTACCAGTCCAAGCAAAAGCATAAGAGCGCGCATGGGTTTGGTGACTGCGATAAAACGAAAGCCTTCAATAATATTTTCGAGCGGCGAGCCCTCAATCGACATGCGGGGGCGTTCCATCTTCATCAGATACAGGCCGACAATCACGGCGATAAAGCTTATGCCATTCGCAAAAAAGCACCAGCCTTCACCAATGCCTGCAACCACAATGCCTGCAACGGCCGGCCCAATCACGCGCGCGCCATTGAACATTGAGGAGTTGAGCGCGATGGCGTTCACCAGATCGGCGCGGGAAACCATGTCCACTACAAAAGCCTGGCGGGCCGGCAAATCAATGGCGTTCACCACGCCTGTGAGCGCGGCCAGGGTGGCAATCTGCCAGACCTGTATACGGTGAGAGAGCGTGAGCCACGCCAGAATAAAAGTCAGCACCATCATGCTGGATTGCGTGACAATGAGGATTTTGCGGCGATCCAGACGATCGGCCAGCGCGCCGCCGATAGGCGCAAGCAGGAAGACGGGAATCTGCGACGCGAAGGCCACGGTCCCCAAAAGCAGCGCAGAGCCGGTGAGCCGGTAAACCAGCCATGATTCAGCGACCTGGTCCATCCATGTACCGATGAGCGAAATCAGCTGGCCGGAAAAAAACAGCTGGTAATTGCGATGGCGGAGCGCGCGAAAGGTTTCTGCGAGTCTGGAGGCTGGTTTGGCTGCGTCGGTCTGTAGCGGGCTATCCACGTTTATTTGATGCAGAGAGACATTATAAAGACTGCGATATGTGCGGGTGAGAAAACTCTACGGTAAACACCTGAATTATTCGTTTGACTAACCAGCGCAAAAGATTGAGAATTGCACCGCAAAATCAGAGCTTCTGGTTGCGTACGTGGGGGTACGCTCCATTGCCTTGGCAATCCTTCATTGCAAGCGGCCGGAACTCGCAAAAAATCTCTCCAAAGGTATAGGTAGCAAATGAACTATAAGATTCCATCCAGAACATCCCTCGTGTTCATCCTCCTTGTCTTAGCAATGGCTGCCAGCGTCGCCAACGCACAAACCTATAGTCCAACCTCGATTGTGGCCGACCGAGTTGAAGCGCTAACTGACGTCACCCCGGATGCCACCGCGCACTTTCAATGTGAGCTCCGGAACTTCAACCTAACGCAAGGGGCCTTCTGCTATGGGCCTGCGGCAATACGGGCGGCTTACGGAATCGATAAGCTCATTGCGGCCGGGTTCGATGGCACAGGGCAAACCATTGTGATCATTGATGCATTCGGAAGCCCGTCGATCGATAGTGATCTTGCGGACTTTGACGCATTGTTCGGAATTCCAGCACCACCGTCTTTCCAGCAGATTCACATGCCGGGAAGCGTGCCTTTCGATCCTACTAATAGCGATCAAGTGGGTTGGACGGAGGAAATCGCACTGGACGTGCAGTGGTCGCACGCTATCGCCCCTGGCGCCAGCATCATTTTGGTCTCCGCAGCCAGTGATACTTTTGCCGACCTTCTTGCGGCGCAGAATTATGCCATTAGTAACCGGCTGGGCAATGTGATGTCGGAGAGCTTCGGCGCCACGGAACTCGGTTTGGGAGCAAGCGCTGATGGTCTGGCAATTATTTCCGCCAACGAAGAGAGCTATAAACGCGCGGGCAGCGCCAAAATAGGAACGTTTGTTTCCGCCGGTGACGATGGCGTGGCCGGACGTTTCAACGGCATCGTTCAGCGCGTACCGCAATATCCCGCAACTTCATCATTCGTAACCACCGTAGGCGGCACCAATCTTTTCTTTGGCAGCACCACGGCTGCGAATCCGAACGGCACGTATCAGGGAGAGGCGGTCTGGAATGACGTTGGCGGCGCCGGCGGCGGCGGTATCAGCTCGCTCTTCGAAGTTCCCAATTTCCAACAGCACCTGCCAAAGGCAAGCCTGGCAACGCTGAATGGACATCGGGGATACCCGGATATCGCCTATAACGCGGGCGTTGATGGCGGCGTACTCGTCCATATTGGAACAGTTGCCCCAGGCGCTACTTCCTTCTTCCTGATCGGCGGCACCAGTGCAGGCGCTCCGCAGTGGGCTGCTCTGGCCAGCATTGCCAATCAGGTTGCCGGACATCCTCTTGGCTTGCTCAACCAGCGTGTTTACAAGCTGGGAAGATCAGGCGCGTTGACGAGCCTGCTGCATGACATTACCGTTGGCAATAACGGTTTTGCAGGCGTCACTGGATTTTTGGCAGCTCCGGGCTGGGACCTGGCCACCGGTTGGGGCACACCTAACGTCGGATTCGTTCAGGCAATTGCTGCCGACGACGACGCGAACGACAACTAAAATATTGGCTTAGAAAATTACGCTAATAACAAACAGGTCCCCGTGAAATCATTTGCGGGGGCCTGTTCTCTTTTGGGGGAAGAAAGTATTTGGGGAAGAAAGTACCTGGGGGTCCACCGCCAGCGACTTGATTTGCCTTCGAGAAAAATAGCTCGTGATTGCCAATGATTTCGCCTTGGCAAACCACTTCCACTTAGTACTTTCTGGCAGGCGATCTACTGTAAACAAAAATGCAAAAAGGTGCATACGTTCTAACTGAAGTAATCGTAATCCGACCCTACTAGGTAAAGATTTTTTCAGCAAAACAATCAATGCTGCCGGACTGTAGACATATACTCTCTTCAGCCTGCAACCCTGTTCAGCTTTCATTCGTGGAAGCCGGACCGTCGCTTTCCGTTTCTTAACTTGCTGTCTCTAACTTTTCTTAACCTTCATCCATTCCGGAGGATTTCTTGAAACATTTAGTACTGCGCTCTTCCCTCGCAGCTGCTGCATTGCTGCTCAGTTTTTCATTCCCGGCTTATGCCACTGACAATAATGGACGGTCAAAAGGCCACGTCATGATTCCCCAGTCCAGTGTGCAGAAGCCTCAAGACATTGGCCAAACCGCCCGGACACACTTGCGGGTATTTGTTCCTGCCGAAGGATTTCTTGGAAAAGCTGTGCAGCCGAGCGAGCTGCCTCCATTTCCCGGATTTCTTTTTGAGACGCCGGCATCTCTTGGCTGTGTCTATCGTCTTGTGCCCCATCCGGTCCGGGGCTGCAATCCCAACGTAACCACAGAGAATCCCAGCGGCGGAGCAGGGGCCATCGCTTTGGTAGAAGCCTTTGACAATGCCACGGCAGCCAGTGACCTGGCAGCTTTCTCAGCCCAATTTGGATTGCCAGCCGCAAACATCACTGTCGTGTTTGCCAACGGCACCCGCCCCGGCAATGATCCCACCGGCGGATTTGAGATTGAGTCTGCCCTCGATATTGAATGGGCCCATGCCATGGCGCCGCACGCAAAAATATTTCTGGTGGAAGCGGCGAACAATAACCTGGTCAATCTGTTTAACGCTGTCACGGTAGCCAGCAATCTGGTTTCGGCGAATGGCGGCGGTGAGGTTTCCATGAGTTTTGGCAGCGGCGAATTTTCTCAGGAAACTTTGTTTGATTCGGTCTTCACGACCCCGAACGTGGTCTATTTCGCCTCAGCCGGAGACAGCCCAGGGCCGGAGTATCCGAGCGCTTCTCCCAACGTAGTCTCTGCTGGCGGTACCACAGTCTCGCGTAATACTACGACCGGCGATTTCATCCTGGAAGATACCTGGCAGGATGCAGGTGGCGGACCCAGCCAGTTTGAGCCGCGCCCTGCTTTCCAGGACAGAGTGCGCCACCTTGTTGGAGATTCCAGAGGCACGCCTGATTTTTCATTCGACTCAAATCCAACCACGGGCGTCTGGGTGTTTGACAGCAATCCGGTACTTGGCACCGGATGGTTTGTTGTGGGAGGAACCAGTGTTGCCTCTCCCTCGCTAGCGGGCATCGTGAACGCAGCCGGCGGCTTCCGTGCTTCCAGCCAGGCGGAAAATAACGAGCTGTATCGCCATATTTCTGAAGGTGATGTGTTCCGCGATATTTCCTTTGGAAACTGCGGACTGTCCGGCGGTGATTTTGCCATTAGCGGATGGGACTTCTGCACAGGCGTGGGCACCACTCAGGGACTGCGTGATAAATAAGTCGGGTTGTGTTATCTCCATTTCAGCATGAAATGTGAAACGTAACTGGACTTATAAACCACAAGCGGGGGCGAACCTGGCCCCGCTTTATTTGACTGGATCAGCCCACCCTGATCATTCCCTCGACAATTACCCAATATGAATCGAAAAAAAAAGGCCCAGACCGTAAATGGTCTGGGCCTTTTGGTTTTGCCGGATGCGGTGTTAGTTGCCGCCGCCGCTGTTGCTGTTGTTCTTGACCTGCTTTACCAGCCGCTGGATGAAGGTTGGGCCGTTTGGCGTACCCAGACCGGTTACGTTGTCCCAGCCATTGCCCACGGTCAAAGAGCTGTCCGTGCCAAAGGTGAGGTTAAACAGAGCACCAGTGGAGCTTTCAGCAAGCGAGCTCACGAAACTCCGCGTGGTAAACAAAGGCTGTGAAATTGCGCTGGCACTCAGGTTAATAACTCCAGTTGGAGTTGTAATTACGCCAGTCACGTTGTTAGGAGAGGAAGTCTGGCGGATATCGCTGATGGAATTGTCTTTCAGATCATAGAGCGTCTGTGCTGCCTGGCCGATGTTATGGCCGCCAGCGGCCTGTGCGCCAATGGTCCAAAGAGCTGAGAACATGGGGCAGGCAAGACTTGTGCCGCCGATGACCTCAACAAAGAACCCCGTTTGCTTGTTGACAGTAAGGGTCTGGATGATTTCCACGCCGGTTTGCGGATCTGCCAGGAAGGAGATGTCCGGTTGCTGGCGGAAATCGCCGGGCTGGCTGCGCTGGAAGTGGGGCTTGGGGAATATCTGGCTGGCGCCGCCGCCTGCTCCCCCCACAAAACCCAGTCCATCCGCAACGGTGCTGTCAGGGAAGGGGAAAGTTGCGCCGGAGTTCAACTGCTCCAGGTTTGTGCCCCAACCAGTCTGGAAGTTCAGCGTGTTGTCAGCATTCACGAACAGGCTGGTGCCGCCTACTGAAGTAGCGAAGACGGAGCCTGAAGGATAGCTTACGGTTGTGGTGCCAGCGGGAACGCCAATGTTCAGCGCTTGTTCCGCGAGGTCAAAATCGCCATCGTCACCTGAGGAGTAGTTTACGGAAACGCCAGCAGCAGCGCCTTCGGCAAGAATGGCTTCGGTATCAGCGATGGTGCCATCATCAATCAGGTTTTCCTCGGCTCCATAGCTGTTGGAAATTGCCGGTCCAAGCTTGTTCTTAACGGCAAATTCAATGGCGGCATTCAGATCGGTGAAGGAATTGGTTGGGGCAACCACCAAGGCAATTTTCGCTCCGGGAGCAACTGCATGTGCCCACTCAACGTCCAGTGTCGTCTCTGTGGCAAAGCCAGCAGCAGCAGGATTCTTCAGCTGAGGCGGACCGTTAGGCGTGAAAGTACTAATCTGCGCTGCAGGCAGGCCATAAATTGCGTCAAAAAGGGCAACATCAGCAGCTAGCGTGGGTGAACCAAACGCATCCACTATCACGATTGTCTGGCCCGTGCCATCCAAGCCCTGGCTGTAAAGACCGTTGAAGTTGTAAGCCGTGGCCAATTCGCTGGGCTGGTATGCGCAGCCGCCGTATTCCTGTCCGGTATAAGCAGCGGTGTTGACTCCATCACTGATGGAAACTGTGCCATTGCCAATAAAGCACTGTGTTGGATCAAACACGCCATTAGGATTGGTGCTAGCATCCACTGCGATTGGATCACGTGGTTTGCCTGAGGCGTCACGCGCTACCACGCTGTGCGGCTTGGCCAGGACTTGCGTCAATCCGCTGATGGCGCTCACTACTGCGCCCACCGGCTCGTCCACGATTGGGTTTCTGATGTTGGCGCGCACCAGATTTCCATTCACCGCGAACTGATGAAGTTCAGTGTGGAATGCATTCTGGATATCGCCCACCGTGCCCTGCACCGTGACCGAGCGCCCGTCAGAGCTGATCACTTTCAGATTTTTTCCGGCAACAAAATTCTGGACAATTGTAATCGTCCCAGCGGTTGCACCGAACTGCGACTTGAACTGGTCAGGCGTGAGCCACTTCTGGAAGTTCGGGGAAGAGGGATCATGAAGCTGTTGAATGAAGTCAGAAATTTGCTGCTGGCTCTGGCCTTGCAAGTGGAGCTTTACAGTAATGATCTGCGATGGATCAGCCTTGCCCATATCAGGGGCAGTTTGTGTGAACTTGGCTGTGTGATTTGACATTTCGCGGGCTGATGCGGTCTGAACCATTGTGACGGCCAGAGTTATCATGAGCAGCAACAGAACATAAGGAGACGACTGAGGGAGTTTCCTTTGCATCGAATACCTCTTCTTTTTAAGTGCTGGAGCACAGACTGGGAAGCCCGGAAGATACTTCGGCCTGCAATTCTCAAGCAAGCTGCTGCATTTGTCGAGAGGATAAATAAAAAAATGAGTAAGAAGGAGTAAGTACATCTATCGCGCAGCGATTTTTGCAGCGCGTAGATGTAAAGCTTTGTAAAGTCCATGACTCTGTGTCTTGATAGTAGTAAACGGTGCATGAATGCTGGCTTTGAGTGAGGTGCAAGAATTTTTACTTAATTGAGCATGCAACTACCTAATGAGTGCAAAACTAATCCGCTTTCTAGTTTTACCTACTTGATTTAAAGCCGACCTCATAGCTAGTTATGGCTCGTATCGCTTACTGAATCATATTCAGAATGAGCAGAGAAGCAGGCGGCAAAAAACAGAGACCTCGGGCTTTCTTGCGAGCGCGGGAAGCCGCTGAAAAACCAGAGCAACAAATCCTAATGACAAAATGTGGCAGCAGCATTTTTATCCGAGTGCGCAACGTCACGAAAGTATGTTGTACGTAAGTGGCTCCAAACCCCATAAAATCAATGCTTTTTGCCGCTTTGCGCATTTACAGCAAGGGCCAAAGAAAGGTATTTTTAGGCCTGCACCGGCTTCTACTCTGGTGCCACACAGGAGTAAATGCCAGTTATGACGAAAGCAGCGCCTTTTTTGGGAGCCTTTGCTCTATTTGCCTTGATAGCCAGCGGATCCAGCCAGACACTCTCGCAAGCCGCCATTGAGCGAATGAAGGATCATTCATCCGTGGCTACTGCAAAAGCCGCTTCAGGCACGGCGGCGACAACTTTAAGGATGGCGCCAAAGGCACTTCGCTCCTCGTCGAATTTCCTGAAGGATTCTAAAACTCCGCAGGGTTCCAGCACCAAGGGCAATCCCGGCGGTCTGCCTGGGATCGATTCTGTCCCCAACTTTTCCCGCGCATTCGCCAGCAGGGGGCAGGTGTGGCCTTTCACGATGATTGGCAATGATCCTAAGTTGGGAAATCGTACGCGCCTTCCGGCAAAAATTCTTGCCGTGTCGCTTGAGCTACAGAATGATGACCTGGTGACCACAACGAAAGTCCCGATTGCTCCGTTTGAAGAACGCACCTTAAATTCACCGAATTTTGAAGCCGCGGATTATGCCACGGGCGATGGCCTGCAGTATGCGGACGCGGTGCAGCGCGCGGAGTTTTTCCATTCCATGCAGCAGGACTGGCATACAGAGCTGCATCCGGTGGGGATTGTGGACCACATTACGCTGCAGATTCCCAGATTTACCACGGAGA
>DASXZE010000071.1:0-8629 GCA_036502105.1 Candidatus Angelobacter sp.
CACGCAATATCGGTCAGTAATTTTCTTTTCCAATGACGACCAGAAGCGCGTGGCGCAGGCTTACATTGATCAGCTCAATCGCGGCAAGCTTTTTCCTGAGCCGATTGTCACGCAGCTTACGCCGCTGAATGCGTTCTATGCGGCGGAAGATTATCACCAGGACTACGCGGTGCACCATCCGTATGAGCCGTACATCGCCATCAACGATCTGCCCAAGGTTGACCATTTGAAGCAGACGCTGCCCGAGCTGTATGTTGGCAAATAGCGGCTCAGTTTGAAAAAGATGAGTCGCCAGTAGTATCAGCGTCTAGCGGTTTGCTCGCAAATCGCGGGCCTTCAGGCAGACGTCATCAAATAAAAAATGACGCACTACTCAAACGGAGCAGCGTAAATCTTTGCCGCCCATTATCAACGCACAGGGAGTTGCCAAGACCTATGGCGCTTCTCCGTTATTTCAAGATGTATCGTTCACCATTTCTGAAGGTGACCGCATTGGTTTGATCGGGCCGAATGGCTCGGGCAAGTCAACGCTGCTGGGCATCCTCGCCGGTCAGATTGAGCCGGACAGCGGCAATGTGGCGGTGCGCAGGCACACGCGCATGAGTTATGTGATTCAGGATTCACAATTCGCCGCGGGTGAGACCGTGCGCTCCGTGGTGACAAAAGCGCTGGAGCGCAGTGGCGTGCCGGAAGCTGAGCGGCAAGGCCGGTTGTTTGAGACGCTGGGCCGCGCGAATTTTGAAGACTTTGACGCCGATGCCAGCAGGCTTTCCGGAGGATGGCGCAAGCGCCTGGCGATTGCCGAAGCTCTGGTGCAGCAGCCCGACGTGCTGCTGCTGGACGAACCCACGAACCATCTTGACCTTGAAGGCATTGAATGGCTGGAAGAGTTGTTGCGTGCCGAACAGTTTGCTTGTGTGGTCGTAAGCCATGATCGATATTTTTTGGAGAACGTGGCCACGCAGACCGTGGAACTGAGCCGCGCTTATCCTGATGGTCTGCTGCGCGTGCCGGGTAACTACAGCGCGTTCCTGGAAAAGAAGGAAGAGTTTCTGCTCACGCAGGAAAAGCACCAGGAGTCACTGGAGAACCGCGTGCGCACGGAGATTGCGTGGCTGCGTCGCGGTCCCAAGGCGCGGGCGACCAAAGCAAAAGCGCGCATCAACACCGCGAACCAGATGATCTCTGACCTGGCGGATTTGAACTCGCGCACGCGCACCAGCAGCGCAAAGATTGATTTCTCTGCCACTGACCGCAAGACCAAACGGCTGGTGGAGTTGAACCACGTGAGTTACACAATTGGCGAACGCGAGCTTTTTGCCGATCTGGATTTTATGGTGTCGGCCGGGAAGCGCGTGGGATTGGTTGGTCCGAATGGCAGTGGCAAGACCACGCTGCTGCGCCTGCTGCGCGGAGAGATGCAGCCCACGGCGGGCGAGATTCGCCGCGCGGATTTTCTGCGCGTGGTTTATTTTGACCAGAACCGCGTGCTTGATCCGGACGTTATTCTGCGCCGCGCGCTGGCGCCGGACAGCGATGCGGTGATTTATCAGGATCGCGTAGTCCATGTGGCTTCATGGGCGTCGCGGTTTTTGTTTACCAGCGAGCAGTTGAATCAGCCTGTGGGACGGCTTTCAGGCGGCGAGCGCGCGCGGGTGTTGATCGCGCAGCTGATGCTTCAGCCTGCGGATTTATTGCTGCTCGACGAACCGACCAATGATCTGGATATTCCAACGCTGGAAATACTGGAAGAGACTTTGCTGGAATATACCGGAGCGCTGGTGCTGGTAACGCATGATCGTTACATGCTGGATCGCGTATCCACCATGGTGCTGGGGCTGGATGGGCGCGGCGGCGCGGAGAGCTTTGCCGACTATCTACAGTGGGAAGAATGGCAGGCAGTGAGCAAGCAGCCTGTGCAGACGGAAAAAGTTGAAGCGGTTTCTGCAAAAGCCGGTGCGGCGAGTGAGCCAGGCGCTGCGGCAAAGAAGAAACTCTCATACATGGAAGCGCGCGAGTTTGCGACGATCGAAGAGAGAATCGCGCAGGCAGAAGAAACGCTGGAGAAGAAGCGGGCAGCGGCTGAGGATCCAAAAATCGCCACGGACGCGCATAAGTTGCTTACTGCGCATGCCGAGATGGAAGCAACGCAAAAAACTGTAGATCAGCTATATGCCCGGTGGGCAGAGCTGGAAGGGAAGAAGAGCTAAGCTTTTGTCGCAGAAACTGAGCGGAAATCGCTGTTGAGAAGATCAGTTGGGTGATGTAGCTGCGCCTGACATCGTTGGACTTCAACGCAACTCAAACAGGGAAACGATAAAAACCCATTCCATCACCCATCTGATTATTTGGATGCAGACGCGGACAAAAGGGAAGGCTCCTGGGGCAAACTGATGTGAGCTGCCGGAGCGGGTTGCATGTGAATGCTATCCAGCATTTTCTGGTAGGTCGGATGGATTGCGGCGAAATCGCGCTCTGGTGAAACAAAAACCAGATACAGCAAACTGTTTTTTGCGCGCGGCAAGGCTACTACCCAGTCGTGCTCGGGCAAGGGCTTGCCATTGGCTTGAAGAGGAGAGTTGCCCATAAGCTCCAGTGCGCGACCTTCCACGCCATTGACCTTGATGGATTTTATTTCGCCAGAAATGCTCATGCCGGAGTTCTGCTGCAAGAGCCCCTGCGAGAGATGTTTTACGGCTTCGTCCAGTGAGTCAGCTTCACTACTCAGGTTGGTGCCGACGATTACACCGTAAGAGATGCCCGCTTCACTAACAGCGGCCGGCGGTGCGATGAGCGAGCCAGCTTCTCCGGTATTGGCCTTCCAGTTATCCGGATAGCCCAGGGTGTAGCCGTCGCCTTTGAGTTCGGTGAAGGTGCTGTTGGGTTTTACGTCTTTGAAAGTGACAGCGCTCTGCGCCAGCAGCGCGAGTGGCTGGAGCACTAGAAGCACTGTTGTAAGGGCGAGCCCGCGAACGGAAAAACGGTACGATGGCATATTCATCCTTATATATGGCAAGAAGATTGTAAGCCAGCGCGCGGCCGGGCCATGACGAAAAGATATTAGGTGATCCACCGCAGCCATGCCGCCACGCTGTATGATTCTTGGATACGCGTTCTTGTGCCCTGATCATGTTGACGATGCAAAGGTTTCTGAAACTGTTATTGAATGACGCCGCGGACAACCTACGCGGACGGATCATCGCCATTTATTGCCTGCTGCTGGCGTTCAACGTGGGCGCGTGGTTGTGGGCGTTCGTCGCGTTTCGTCATTATCCTGTACTGCTGGGGACGGCGCTGCTGGCTTACAGTTTTGGCCTGCGCCACGCCGTGGATGCCGACCACATTGCGGCCATCGATAACGTAACGCGCAAGCTCATGCAGGAAGGGAAGCGTCCGGTAGCAGTGGGGCTCATGTTTTCGCTCGGACATTCCACCATTGTGGTGCTGGGGTCGGCGGCGATTGCGGGTACGGCGCTCGCCCTGCAGCTCCGCATGGACGCAGTCCGCAGCATCGGCGGCGTGATTGGCACGCTGGTCTCTGCGTTTTTTCTGCTGGCCATTGCGATTGTGAACGTGATTATTCTGCGGTCGATCTACCGCGTGTTTGCGCGCGTACGCCGCGGCGAGCCGTATGTGGAAGAAGATTTTGACCTGCTGCTGGGCAATCGGGGATTTCTCTCGCGGCTGTTCCGTCCCATGTTTGCCATGATCACGCGAAGCTGGCATATGTATCCGCTGGGCATTTTGTTTGGCCTGGGATTTGATACAGCCACTGAGATTGGCGTACTGGGCATCTCGGCTGCGGAAGCGTCCAGGGGACTCTCGTTCGCTGCGATCTTAGTTTTCCCCACGCTCTTTGCTGCGGGAATGTCACTGGTTGACAGCACGGACAATATTCTTATGCTGGGCGCTTACGGATGGGCCTACACCAAGCCGGTGCGCAAGCTTTACTACAACATGACCATTACCAGCGTGTCAGTGATTGTGGCGGTGGTGATTGGTGGGATCGAATCGCTGGGTCTGCTTTCCGGGCATTTCCATTTTCAAGGCCGCTTCTGGGGCGGAGTAGCGCGGCTCAACGGAGACTTTGGCACCCTCGGCTATTTCATCATCGGGCTGTTTGTGATGAGTTGGATCGTCTCCGTAGCAATCTATAAATGGCGGCGGTTCGATGAGCTGGAAGCAAAACCGTACCATGGATGAAAAGAGATTGCCAAAATCGCCGAAATTGCCAAAATTGGAAATTGAAACTCGCGAATAGAGATACGTTGCGCGCGTGATGAAAAACCAAAATCAAAACCAAAAACTCTTTTACTACTCTGCAGCCTGGCTCTTCAGTTCGTGTTACACTCGCGCACGGGAGAGCGCGCATGTCCCTTCTGCAAGACGTTTCCTATACTCTTAGCTCACTCCGCAAAGCGCCCGGCTTCTCTTTTGTTGTGATCGTTACGCTCGCACTGGGCATTGGCGCAAATACAGCCGTCTTCAGCATGATTGATGTTATGCTGCTTCGACCACTGCCTTATCCAGACGCAGGCCATCTGGTTCAACTCTTTGAAACCTCGACGCCGAATTATTCTGCGACTCCAGACTCAGTAGCGCCCGGAATTTTTGTTGACTGGAGCGAGCAAAACCGGGCTTTCACCAACATGGCCGCGTCAGAAGGCTTTCATTACGTTCTTAGCGGGAATGGCAGCCCGGAACTGGTTTGGGGTGGAGCGGCTTCAGCCGAGTGGTTCAGGGTATTGGGCGTGCGGCCTGAACTGGGGCGGGATTTTCTACCGGAAGAAGATCGCGCGAGCGCGGCACCCACGGTCTTGCTGAGTGACAGGCTATGGCGGCGCAGATACCAGGCAGATGCCGGGATTGTGGGAAAGGCCATACGCATTAACAGTGAGTCATTTACCGTTGTCGGCGTGATGCCGCCAAGAGCCGATTATCTGGAGACAAATCAGCTTTGGATCCCACTGCGGAAGCAGGTCCGTCCGGACCGCATGTTGTCGTACGAGTCGCGATATTTAAATGTGGTGGCGCGCATCAGGCCCGGCCTGAGCCGGGAGCAGGCCATTGAAGACCTGAGTCGCATCTCCGGCGGCATAAAAAAGGCCCCACCCGTCTGGCGCCATCTGCGGAGCTGCCACAATCGAGTCTTTACAGCATTCCTTGAATAGCGACATGCGCAGCATGCTGATGGTTTCTTTTGCCACCGTTGCTCTGGTGCTGCTGGTGGCGTGCGCCAACGTAACAAATCTTATGCTGTTGCGCGTTACCGGCCGAACGCGTGAATTGGCCATACGGATGGCGCTGGGCGCGAAACCAAGAGCGCTGATTCGGCAACTGGTGGTGGAAGGTATTTGCCTGGGCGCTGCTGCGGGCGCGCTAGGCCTGGCCGTGGGCGGCGCCGGCAAGAAGCTGCTGCTCTGGCAACTGGAGTGGCAGTCGCCTGAGCTGAGCGCCGCAAATCTCAGCTGGCCGGTGCTGACTTTTACGTTCGGCGTCTCGGTGCTGGCCGGCATTATTTTTGCGCTGGTGCCGGCCCTGACGGTGGTCCGCGCGGAGATGCATGATTTACTACGCCGTGCTTCTTCCACAACCACCGTTGACGTAAAAGGACGCAGGCTGCGGCAGAGTTTTGTAATCGCTGAGATCGCCTGCTCCATGGTGCTGCTGGCAGGCACCGGATTGCTGCTGCGCAGCCTGCAATCTCTGCAGCATGTTTCACTGGGATTTAAGACTGAGAATCGCATTGTTGTGCCGCTCTCACTGCCGCGCACTAAATATCAGAGCGACGCGGATCTGGTGAAGTTCTATCAACAGGTGGTGGAGAAAGTGCGTGTGTTGCCGGGAGTGATGGATGCCACGTTTACTTCTTATCTTCCGCTGGGCGGACAACTTTGGGGAGGCTTTCAAATTGTAAGAACCGGCGAGTCTTCTGATGTGTTCAATCCAGCTGTGCTGCGGCTGGCGGATTCACATACGCTGACCGCCCTGGCCATTCCGATGCTGCACGGACGCTTTCTGGAAGACACTGACTACGGCGAGTCCGAGCCGGTGTGCGTGATCAGTAAAGCGCTGGCCCAAAAATACTGGCCGAATGAGGATCCGATAGGCAAGCTGCTGGTCCTGACGCGTGCTGACGTGCAAGGCGAAAAAAAGCCGCGCCGGGTAGTGGGCGTGGCTGGCGACGTGCGTGACACTATTAATGAAGAACCGCAACCATCCATTTATGTCCCTTACGCCCAAGTCACATTCTTTAATATGACGTTGCTGGTGCACACGCATGATTCTGCCGCGGCCGTGCGCAAGTCAGTGGGCACGGTCTTGCAAACGATTGATCCTGATCAGCCCATCCATGCAGTAAATGTCTTTGATGATTTTCTGCCGAATGCGCTGGCGGATTGGCGCGTAGCCATTACTCTGCTTGGAGGCCTGGCCGGCATCGCCGTGCTGCTCACGACGCTGGGCGTTTTTGCCGTGATCGCCTATATGGTGCGTGAGAAGTCGCGGGAGATTGGAATCCGAATCGCCGTGGGCGCAACGCCCGGCAATATTCGCGGGCTGGTGTTAGGGCAGACTTTGCGGCTCGCTATCCTTGGGGCAGGGTTTGGCCTGGCGCTGGCCGCCGTGTGCACACGATTATTGGGGAGCCTGATCTATGGCGTTCAGCCCACGGACCCGCTTACTTTGATTACCGTGACTGCGGTGCTCGCGGCGCTGGCCTTGCTGGCTAGTTATATTCCAGCTCGAAGGGCCATGCGTATTGATCCGATCCAGATATTGCGGTCGGAATAGGAAAATCAAAAACTTTGCGCGGATTTGCGCGGATTTGCGCGGATGATCGCGGATGGAACAAAGAGCTTCAACCGCAGAGGGCGCAAAGAACGCAGAGGAAAAGACGCAAAACAAAAAAACTTCTACCATTGATTTACGCGGATGAACACTGATCAGGAAAAGCAAAACCATTTACCACAGAGACACGAAGGAACACAGAGGGGTGCTTACGGTACAGGGCATCCACTTTTATTTTTTATTGTGAGGGACAGATTGTGAGGGACAGAAGGAAGGTGAGGGATGGAAAGGTGAGTGACAGAAAGAAAAGCCTCCCGCAATCCCCCAAAGTGTCCCAAACGGGCTGGTTACTTACGAACCTGATTCTCCTTCACTGGATTAAGGTTATTACGCTAGCTAATGCGCTGGAGCGCGCCAACTGATGGAGATTGCGAGTCTGGATATCCGCTTTTTCCCTTATGTACGTTACTGATCTCCCGTAAGTGCATGAACCTTAGGGGGTGAACGGCTAATTGACAATTTCTGTCACCCGGCCCACAATCGGGCTACTCAAGTTTTTTCCACGAGCCCAGCGGCTGTCCCCCCGGCCACTTCAGCATGGTGTGCTTGAGTCATTTCACTCCAGGATCTGTTCGAATTTATGTCACAAAGGTTAGGCGATCTTCTCGTTAGAGAGAAGATCATTACACCGGACCAACTCGATAAGGCGCTGAAGGCACAGCGCGACTCAGGGCCGAATTCTCGTCTGGGATCCACGCTGGTGCACCTCGGCTTTGTCAGCGATGAAGAGGTCACGAATTTTCTCTCGCGGCAGTACGGCGTGCCCGCCATCAACCTGCAATATTTTGAAATTGATTCTTCCGTCGTCAAACTGATTCCTGAAGAGACCGCCAAGCGCTACCAGATTCTGCCGCTGAGCAGAGTGGGCGCGTCACTGACGATTGCCATGGTGGACCCGACGAACGTCTTTGCCATGGACGACATTAAGTTTATGACCGGCTTCAATATTGAGCCGGTGGTCGCGTCTGAGTCGGCGATTATGGAGGCGATTGAGAAAGCCTACGGCGGATCGCACCAGGAAGAAAATGTTGACCAGCTGCTGGCTTCAATGGGTGAAGAGGCAGATGTAGAACTCCAGGCAGATCAAGAGGAGATGGATCTCAATGAGCTGGAGAAATCGGCGGACGAAGCGCCGATTGTAAAACTGGTGAACATTATTATGACTGACGCGGTGAAGCGCGGAGCCAGTGACATCCACATTGAGCCGTACGAAAAAGAATATCGCGTGCGCTTCCGCATAGACGGCGTGCTGCAGCACATTATGTCGCCGCCCATGAAATTGAAAGACGCCATTACGTCGCGCATCAAGATCATGGCGAAAATGGACATCAGCGAAAAGCGCCTGCCGCAGGACGGACGCATCATGCTGAAAATGCAGATGGGCGGAAAAAAGAAGCAGTTGGACTTCCGCGTGAACTGCCTACCCACACTGTGGGGCGAAAAAGTTGTAATGCGGCTGCTGGACAAAGAAAACCTGCGGCTCGACATGACCAAGCTCGGGTTTGAAGCAGAGTCGCTGGAAAAGTTTCAGCGCGCGGTGCTGAAGCCTTACGGCATGGTGCTGGTGACCGGTCCCACGGGATCGGGTAAGACGAACACTCTTTATTCTTCTGTGTCATTGCTCAACAAGCCAGACACAAACATTATGACGGCGGAAGATCCGGTTGAATTTCAGCTGCACGGCGTAAACCAGGTGCAGATGAAAGAGTCGATCGGCCTGAATTTTGCGGCGTCATTGCGCGCGTTCTTGCGGCAGGATCCAAACGTAATTCTGGTGGGT
>DASXZE010000072.1:0-4593 GCA_036502105.1 Candidatus Angelobacter sp.
CTGCCCAAAAAACTTTTTTAAAGCCGCACCCGGTGCAGATCAGTGAAATGTCACTGGAATCAACCTGTGGATCAATACGCCGCCCGCACCCCGCGCATCGAATGTCACCCGGAACAAAACCGCTTTCAGGGGCACACTCCCCCATGAAGCGCAGGCCATCAGCGTCTCTTGAAATTTGCATTGCTCCTCGTTTGCTTATGCACTGCGTCTCGTTTTGTAGTCCCCACGTTTTATTTTGGGCTCCTTAGGCTTCAAACCAAGTGCAATATCTGCCAGGGCCAGAAACTTGTTGCTTTCTCCGGGCTCAACCCGGCGAAGCTTCCAATCACTTTGGTGCGCGGGCTGCTTGAGGCTTGAGGAGGGAGCAATCCACAGGTCGCCTGAGCGGTAAATATTTTTGCCGTTATTGGCTTTCTTCGCCATTCAAACATTTGATCGCGCAGTAAGTGCCAACCGGGGAAGATATCTGGCTTTGGAGGGGGTGAAGTAAAGCCAAATCCTAAATACCACAACTCCGACTTAGAGTATTCAGGCTGGTATTTGGGTTGTAAGCGCCTGAACAAAAATAATAATCCGGCAAGATTAATTCTGGCAATCTCTTCGCAGCATCGCGCGCCGGCTTGGTCTGTTCGCAAAGGCTTAGCCGACCCTTTTGCGACCCCGGGGCTGTCATGCGACTCCATGGTTAGATTTTGGTTGATCTGCCTAAATCTACGGTTAATCTGTTACGCTTTCCGCTGGCGATGAATGACTCTCCAGCAGCGGCCATCGAATTCGTTAATGTCAATTACCGCATCAACGGCAACCGCACGCTCATCTCCGATCTCAACCTCTCCATCCGCCGTGGTGAAACGCTCATGCTGCTGGGCCGCAGCGGCTCCGGCAAGACCACAACGCTCAAGCTCATTAATCGTTTATTGGCGCAAAGCGAAGGCAAAGTCCTCGTCGATGGCCGCTCCACCTCTGAGTGGGACATTATTCAGCTTCGCCGGCACATTGGTTACGCCATCCAGGAAGCTGGGCTTTTTCCGCATTACACAGTGGAAGAGAATATCGCGCTGGTTCCCAGGCTGGAGCGCTGGGATGTAGCGCGAATCGCCGCGCGCGTGCGTGAAGTGCTGCATTTGGTGGGGCTGCCGTATGAGCAATATGCTCGCCGCTATCCTGACGAGCTTTCCGGCGGACAGCGACAGCGTGTGGGCCTGGCGCGAGCACTCGCGGCTGACCCTGAAATTCTGTTGATGGATGAACCCTTTGGCGCGCTCGATCCCATTACCCGCGCAGAGTTGCAGCATGAATTTATGCAGCTCAGAAAAACGCTGAGCAAGACTATCGTCTTCGTCACGCATGACGTTGCAGAAGCCCTGATGCTGGGCGACCGAATTGCGCTTATGGATTCCGGCAAGCTCAAAGGCATTTTCGCGCCTGCTGAATTTCTGCGTTCCAAAGACAAGGCGGTTGAACCATACGTCACCGCATTCCGGGCCACGCAGCAAATCCTGAACCCCGGAGTTTAGCGCCATGTCTCTGCCAGGTTTCTTTGTCGCCCACAAGCATGAAGTGCTTACGCTCACGGGCGAGCATTTGTGGCTCGTCGGGGTATCAATGCTGCTGGCCGTTGCCATTGGAGTGCCGCTCGGCATTCTGCTGAGCCGGCGTCCGGCATTGAAGACTTTAATCCTGGGCACTAACAACATTATGCAAACCATTCCCAGCCTGGCGCTCTTTGGACTGCTGCTTCCTGTGCCGTGGATCGGCGCACGCGCTGACCGGCTGGCGATCCTGGCCCTCACGCTATACGCGCTGCTTCCTGTGGTGCGCAACACATACACGGGGATCGCCGGAGTTGATGCGCCCGTGCGCGAAGCCGCACTTGGCATGGGGCTCACGTCACGGCAATTGCTCTGGTATGTGGAGTTGCCGTTGGCTTCAAACGTTATTGTCGCCGGGATCCGGACTGCAACGGTGATTACGGTGGGTGTGGCGACAATCGCCGCCGCCATCGGCGCAGGTGGTCTGGGCGAATTTATTTTCCGCGGCCTCGCCATGGTGGATAACAATGTGATCCTTGCCGGCGCTATTCCCGCCGCGCTTATGGCGCTGTGCGCCGATTTTGTGCTCGGGCTTATTCAGCGTTCGTTAGTGCGGACGCGGGTCCGGACGCACAACTAATGGACCGCCGCAGCTTTCTTTCCGCGCTTGCGCTGCTGCTCTCCGGCTGCGTGCCCGGACACTCGGGCCTATCCATCGGCTCCAAAAATTTCACCGAGCAGCTGGTTCTTGGCGAACTACTGGCGCAATATCTTGGCCGCTTTACCACAGCTCCCATCGACCGTCGCTTCTATCTAGCTGGAACTTATATCTGCCATCAGGCGCTGCTCGCCGGACGGATCGATATGTACGTGGAATACACAGGAACGGCGCTGGTGGCCATCCTTAAGGAGAAACCCGTATCCAGCCACTCCGAGGTCTTCAATACCGTAAAAGATCTTTACTCGCGCAAGTTTGGACTGGAAGTATTTCCCTCGCTGGGTTTCGACAATACCTTTGCCATGGTCATGCGCGGCAACGATGCGCGCCGCCTGCGCCTGAAAACTCTCTCGGACGCTGCTGCCGTCTCTTCGCAACTGCGTCTGGGTGTAGGCTATGAATTCTTGGAGCGGCCCGATGGCTACAAAGGCCTGACCGCCAAATACGGCTTCAAGTTCGCCGAGCCGCCACGCGTGATGGATATTGGCCTGCTCTATCGCGCTTTGCAAAACCGTCAGGTTGATATGATTGCAGGCTCCAATACTGACGGCCTGATCGCCGCGCTTGACCTGACGGTGCTTGAAGACGACCAGCATTACTTCCCGCCGTATGACGCGGTTCCAATCGTGCGGCGTGAAACGCTTCAGCGCCATCCGGAAGTTGCAGCGGCATTGCAGAAGCTTAGCGGCCGCATTACCGCGGAAGACATGCGGCACATGAACTATGCCGTGGATGGAGAAAAGAAGGACGCAGCCCTTGTAATAAAGGATTTCCTTAGGAAAGCTAACTTTCAGTGACTCTTTACCAGGCAGTCACAGGCGCGTGCTGCCGGCTGACCGTAATGCTTGACTGGCCGATCAAAGCGGAGATGATGGAGAGCTGTCTTTCTCTTTGTTCTGGTTGCCCGCACTGAGGTGTTGCGCAGCAAACCGGCTACTCGTAACGCAGGCCTTCAATTGGAATCCAGCCGTGCGGCTTCCGCGCCGGATAATAGCCAAAGATTCCCATCGCGGCAGAAAACAGCCGGCAATTGCCATGATCTGGGCGAGAGTTGCATTTCCCATTGCAAAGGATTTTGCGGCAGAGCGACTTGTCAGTATGAGGCGTGCTCGACGCATATCATTTGAAAAACACCTACATTGGATCTCTGCCTTGTGTTTGAGGCCAGATTGGCTGGCTCCACTAACCGCGCTAACTTGGCGCTCGGCAAATTCAGCAGCTTGGTCCAGCGATGGAAATTTTGGAATATGTAGATGACCGTCAACTACGTGACAGCAGCACTGAAGAATATGCATAATAGAGTTGATACGCGGAAGCAAACAACTCTTGAAAGAAAGCCTCGAAGTACATGTTTGGTTCCTATGGCGAGATCACGATGGCGTGAGCATTGGGAGTTGGCCTCGGTAATAGAAACTTGCGGTGGTATCAAAATGAAGATAACAACCAGGACGATTGTTCAGATCCGCGATCCTAAATCAGTAAGATCGCTTTTCCCAGCTTGGTGTCATTACCGGAGACCTTCAAAGCACTCTACAGCCTCCGCGATAAATCCAGAGGATCTAGCACACCGCGAGCTATGAGGAGCAATTCTGCAGCTAATTCCGGCCTGGTTTGGTTTGAGCACCTGTCACGAACCGCAGTACCATCGTTGCGTCTGTTCTGTTTTCCATATGCAGGAGGAACCGCGGAGGTGTACCGCAGCTGGCAACGATGGTTCCCTGAGCAGATAGACGTGTGTTTGGTGCATTTACCGGGGCGCGGCAAGCGCCTGAGCGAGCCGGCATTTACTCGGCTCCTTCTGCTGGTGAATGCGATTGCCGACCGCATGGAGTGCGAAACTCATATTCCCTATGCTCTGTATGGGCATAGCATGGGGGCGCTCATTAGTTTCGAACTGGGCCGGGAGCTCTTTCGCAGGCATCACACCGGACCGGAGCATCTGTTCGTGTCGGGCCGTCGCGCTCCTTCGTGGCCCCACAATGAACCGAGCACGTTCAATCTTCCTCATGACGAGTTTATTGAAAAGATTAGAGAGCTCAAGGGTACTCCTAGGGACATCCTCGACAACCCTGAGCTCATGGAACTGTTTATGGGCCTTCTCAGGGCAGATTTCCAGGCGGTGGAAACATACGAATACCCTGCCGGAGAGCGGGTCTCCTGCCCGATTACGGTATATGGCGGACTTCAGGACGAGAATGTTCCAGTTGAGTCTTGCCGCGCATGGCAGGAACAAACCTCTGCCAACTTCAAGGTAAGGATGTTCACAGGAGACCATTTCTTTATCCGGAATCCCACACCGGAATTTATTAGTGCGTTCCGAAGCGATGTCTTGGGAGCCGTTCC
>DASXZE010000073.1:0-10261 GCA_036502105.1 Candidatus Angelobacter sp.
GGTAAGAGCCATGGTGTTTAAGTCAAGGCCGAAGAACCGGCTGCTGGTGGACACGCGTATGGCATTTGCTTCGCCATAAGCGCAGACCACGCTGGGTTTGGTTTCAGCCGCAATCTGTTGTATGGATTGCATCTGTGAAGCCGTTAGCTGTTTGGCGATGGGCGCAATCACCGGCGCCAGATTCTGGTAGAGCACCGCGGAAACATTGGTCTGCTCGTCTTGCGGCAGCAGGGCCCGGAAAGCCGCGGACTGGGCCAGCGAATTTCCGTTTTGGTGAATGGTAATTGCGTTCATAACCAATGCCTTGCTCGGAGCCAGAATCATATAGCCATCAGTAAAGGTATACGTAACCTCAATCGGTTTTGTTGCATCCTGTGCGCGGATTGTATAAAAAATCAGGCCGTTGGCCGTTTCCTGATCAATCGTCGCTCCTTGATTCTGGCCTTTTAGATGGTCATTCATGTCCAGAATCAATTGCTGGATCGTGGACTGCAAGCGCCCAGGATCTTTTACCTCAGCAACCACTTTCCATGAGGGTGTAGGAAGTATCGGACCATCCAGCGCAATTGTTATCTCACCACCCAGTGTGTCTGCCAGGTCCTGATGAAATTTAATCTTTAACTCAGACTCACTGCGAGCCATGTTTGCTGCAACGTCAGCATTCGACGAGTTGGCGATATTCAAAAGATCGTCCAGCATGTCTGCCGGGTTCTTTGAAACAAACGCTGCTACCGCTCCTGCATCTGACGAAACAAAATCCAGTCCGCCGATCGGTGCAGGCGCTGCCAGCCAGGATGCTAATCCGTGCCGCTGATTCTTGAAGGTGAGCTGTGCGTGATTCTGCACCTGATCGCCGTTGCCTTTGCGTTCAGCAATCAGATACTGCACATCCGCCAGGCCAGTTAGCTCAAGCTTCTGGTTTGCGTCGGCAAAGCCGCCGTGTGATTTGCGGCTGGCTGCCATGGTCTGTAAATCAGCGCCAAAGAGAATATCTGCGCCATTTTTATATTGGGCCAACATGCTCTGGCCAAACGAGGTAGCGGCAAATCCACCCGCGCCCTGGTTCAGCCCGGCAACAAACTGCTTGAGCGTGGCTACATCCGCGGCTGCGGCAACAAAATCAGGGCGGACAAGAATCAGAAGCTGCTTCCCTTCTTTCGGCGACATCTGGTTGAGCTCTTGCTCATCCACAACGCGCACATGTGATTTCAAGCCGTCATACCTCCCTGCTTCCTGCAGGATGAACTGCTTCAATCCATCACGCTGTACCTGCGCCACCACCAGGGGCTCCCCTGTTGTGCCGTCATGCGCGAAAGAGAAAACAATTTCGTCTCCCACATACTGGCCAAGATCGTGAACATAGTTGATGATCTCGTCAAACTGCGGACCATCGTGTTTTCCCTGTGCCTGCTGCCACCACTCGCGCAGCACGGCAGACTCCTGCAGTTCCTGCTGGAAAAGCTTGTTGGCCTGCTGCACCGCATCGCCCAGGTTAGGGATACTGGCAAACACAATCGTGTTGGCAGGCAGCGTTGGCAGCACATGGCTCTGGTAGCGCAGACCCGGCGTCTGCACAGTGGCCAGTTTATTGCTCAGGTGTGCAAATTCAGCCAGCAGGGCCAGATGTTTGTCCAGGTTCTGGCTCCAGGCAATCTCCTGCGTTACCGGAACCGTTCCCAGGCTGGCGTTGGTGGAAAGCTGATCACCCGGATGAAGAATTTTTTCTACTCCGGCTTCAGCAACGTGGACCTCACCTTCAATCACAGAGACGCGCGAACCCTTCATGCCGGCATTTACGGAAAACACCGTGCCCGTGACAGACACGCGGCAATCGCGCGCAGCAACGTAAAGATGGCCGGTCTCACGCTTGGCGGCCTGGATAATAATGTTGCCGCGTTCGAGCTGAATGGTAGTGTCTTTGCGGCCCATGGAAACGCCAAACTCAGCGCGCTCGTTCATCTCGACCACGGAGCCATCACGCAGGCGCAGCATGGCATGCGACCCGCCACCGGTGCGGACATGTTCGCCTTCGGTTACTTCGTCACCGACTTTAAGCGGCTGATCACCGCTGTAGCCCACGCGGCTCAGGACGCCATTGAGTGATTCCACGCGCGCACGCATGCCCTGCGGACCAGAAAGGAATCTGCCCTGAACAAAATACGTTGTAATAGCCAGAGCTGCGACGGCTGCAGCCACGGCAACCCAGCGGAAGCCGGTGTTTCTAACCTGCGGAAGCTCCTGCTTCCACGGCATGGGGATGGTCCGCTCGCGCTTGCCTGTTTCGGCTACATTGCGGCAAGAAGCGCACTCATGCAGATGGGATTCCACCAGCAGCGCGCGGGCCGGGGCCAACTGGCCTCCCCGATATTGCACGAGCATCTTCTTAACATCTTCACAACCGCGGATCGACGCAACCTGCGGGGCATTTGCAACTTCCTGGCTCAACTGCTGCCAGACGCGGTCGCCAGCCGTGCTCATGGTTTCGCGGTCCGGCATTTCCGAGCGTAGAGATGCGACTGCGTGGTCCAGCAGATCGCCTGGATTTGTGGGGGGATTTTTATCTTGGCGGTTCATCGGGTTCCCTTCGTCAATCCTTTAAAGTCTTTCTTGAGCTGAGTACGCGTACGATGCAGCACCACCGCAACCACGGCCGGTGAGGTCTTCATGATCCCGGCAATTTCACGGTTGCTATAGTCTTCAATAAAGCGCAGCACAAACATTTCCGCCCAGCGAGGATTGAGACGCGCCAGAGCATGGCGCAGCCAGTCTCGCAGTTCAGCCGAATGCGGACCATGGTCCAGAGAAACAATCTCGGTCTGGTCCGGATCTTCATCCAGCGAAAATGTTTCTTTTTTGGCTCGCAGTAAATCCAGAGACGCGTTTACCGCGGACCGATGCAGATAACCAGCGAGGTTGCTGATCTCTGGAAACGTCTCCAGCCGGACCAGCCGCAGAAAGACCGTTTGTAATACGTCCTCTGCGTCGCTTGAATTTCCGGTCACGCGATACGCGGCCCGGTAAACAAGGTCGCGGTGCTCCAGAAATATCTGCTCCAGTCCCGGCCTGAAACTGTCTCCGGCCATGACTGCCATGTGTGCTTGCGCTATTTGCATTGTGGCCTGCAATTTAGTACGGTGCTCCTTCTCTCTGTCTGACGCGAGAAGAACCCGTTTATTAACGAAGTGCAGAATTATTATGCGCCTGCTCCCCGTGGCATTAGTTACGCCTGCGGAAGGGCGTAAGTTCCGGTTATATAATAAGGACTGAAAAACGGCCGCAGAACGCAGTGCAAACACCTGATTCCACGCTGTTTAGTTTAGCAGCGCATTTTTAGCAGCTCATCTTAGTACCCGTATTTGTACCCGCATTTAAATAACAACGTAGCGCACGGACGCCGCCCATGAATCCAGCCGAACTGCCAACCCTCTTCAACGTAGCCACTTATTTTATTGATAGCCATATTCATGAAGGCCGCGACCAGAAAATCGCCTACGAATGCGGCGACGAGCGTGTTACCTATCGCCAACTCTATGAACGCGTGAACCGTGCCGGCAATGCGCTGAAGAAATTGGGAGTGCGACAGGAAGAGCGCATCGCCTTGCTGCTGTTTGATACGCCGGAATTCCCTTATTGCTTTTTTGGTGGGATCAAGATTGGCGCCGTGCCGATTCCGATCAATACCCTGCTCAAGCCTAATGAATATGAATACATATTGAACGACTGCCGGGCGCGGGTGCTGATAGTGAGTGAAGGCCTTCTGCCGCAGATACAGGCCATCGCCAAAGAGAAGCTGCGTTATTTGAAAACGATTGTGGTCTTCGGCCAGCCGCAGCCGCAGCAAGATACGCTTTCACTGCAGAAGTTGCTCGATGAAAGCTCACCTGAGCTTGAAGCCGCGATTACAACCAAAGATGACGCCGCATTCTGGCTCTACTCTTCGGGTAGCACCGGATTCCCCAAAGGCTGCGTGCATCTACACCATGACATGGTGGTGTGCGCAGAGCTCTACGCCAAAAACATTTTAAAAATCACTGAACATGACCGCTTCTTCAGCGTGGCAAAACTCTTCTTTGCTTACGGACTGGGCAATGGGCTTTATTTTTCGCTCGCCGTTGGTGCAACCAGTATTCTCTGGCCCGGCTCGCCTTCGCCGCCCAACATCTACTCTGTGATTGAAAAGCATAAGCCTACGCTTTTCTTTTCTGTGCCATCGAATTATTCGTCACTGCTCACATACCAGCGTGAGAACGGCCGTGACTTTGATCTTTCCACCGTGCGTTACGCGGTCTCTGCCGGCGAAGCGCTTCCGGCGGTGCTGTTCCATCGTTTCAAAGAACGCTTTGGCGTTGAGATACTCGATGCCATCGGCTCGACCGAGGCGCTGCACATGTTTATTGCGAATCGGCCAGGAGCGGTGCGTCCAGGCTCGAGCGGAGAAATTATGCCGGGCTATGAAGCGCGCATTGTGGATGAAAGCGGTCACGATGTTCCCGATGGCGAAGTCGGCAGCCTGCTGATCAAAGGCGACTCTGTCTGCTCCTGCTATTGGAACAAGCATGAAAAAACCAAAGAGACGATTGAGGGCCATTGGATCCGCACGGGCGACAAATATTACCGCGATGCTGATGGCTACTACTGGTACGTGGGACGGAACGACGACATGCTGAAGGTAAAAGGCATGTGGGTGAGTCCAATTGAGATTGAAAATGTGCTGCTGGAACATCCAGCAGTGCAAGAGGCGGCAGCTATCGGCTATGTGAGCGAAAACAACCTGGTAAAACCCGCTGCGTATTTGGTGCTCAAGCAAGGCGCAAATGGTGCGCAGCAGATCATTGAAGAGATTCGGCAGCACGTATTGGGCAGGCTGGCGGCGTTTAAATGCCCGCAGACTTTTGAGATCGTAAAAGAATTGCCCAAGACGGCAACCGGAAAGATACAGCGGTACAAGCTGCGGGAATCGGCGGCAGGCAAAACTAATTATTGAGCGACTATGAATTAGACGGCAGAGAGAGTTCTGCGCAGTCCCTCGTGAAAATCCTGCTCCGGTGTGATTAAGCTGATCATGAGATAGCCGTCACCCGGAAAATCGTAGAAGTGCCCCGGGTGCAAATATACATCGTGGTTTTCCAGCAGGTTAATGGCAAACTCTTCGTCGGGTCGCGTGGCCGGGATTCGCAGAACGGCGTACCATCCGCCTTCCACTTCCAGTCGAGTCACGCCTTTTTCTTGCGCGAGTTGCGCATCCAGATGAGCAAGATTCTTTCGCACGCGATCCATAAGCTGTTGCTGAAATACTGAGTGTTGTTGCAGAAGAACCGGCGCAGCCAGTTGGATG
Source organism: Candidatus Angelobacter sp. (assembly GCA_036502105.1). Classification (GTDB taxonomy): domain Bacteria; phylum Acidobacteriota; class Terriglobia; order Terriglobales; family Acidobacteriaceae; genus Angelobacter. The sequence continues at coordinate 5,336 of DASXZE010000073.1, forward strand.
GGAGCATTCAAAGAAAGATAGGTATCAGCAATCATCTCCAGGCGGGCCAGTGCTTCCCTTTTCAATTCTTCAGGACCATTCGCGGCCAGCCAGGCAAATTTCATCTGTGGAAGTCCGCTGATCTTTGAGATTCCGCTCATGGCAAAGGTAAGCGCAGCAGAGTTGGTGACAAAGCTTTTCTGTGCCGCGTCGAGTGAGAAATCCAGAAAGACTTCATCGGCAATAATCGCCATCTGGTTTGCCGAGCAAAGTTCATTCAACTGCGCGATTTCTTCGGCCGCGGTGTAGTGCCCCGTCGGATTATTGGGATGCACCAGGAGCACGCCCCGTGTGCGCGGTGTTATGGATTGCTTTAAGGCATGAAAATCGATGTGCCAGCCGTGATCGTAAAAAAGTGAATAGCGCACGAGCTTGACGTCATTTATATCGGCGAGAAAATCAAACAAGGGATAGCTGGGCGTGGGAATCAGAAGCTCGTCGCCGGGATTGCAGAGCAGGCGAAAGATAAATGAGTAGGCTTCACTGGTGCTGGCTGTCAGCACCAGATCGTGAATGGTGACTTGTTCGCGCCGTGCGGCATAATAGTCGCTCACGGCCTGTCGCGCAGATTTCAAACCGCGCGGATCGGGGTGATATTGCAGCGAAGCCGGCGAACACAGTGAGCGCATGATGGCCGGCGCGTCATAGCGGAAGCCGCATTCTGTCGGATTGGAAGCACTCAGGTCAAGCAGCTTGCGGCCACTGGATTTATGGCACTCCAGCGCTTCTGCCAGACGATTCAGCTTCAGGTTCCAGCTCGTGCGATCAGCAAACATCAGATGCGCAACTTCCTCACACTTTCTGGATGGCCTGCGTCAGGTTCGTCAAACTGGCTTTAGCGTCGCCGTACAGCATGCCGGTGACAGGTTTAAAGAACAGCGGGTTTTCCAATCCTGAAAAGCCTTTACCCTTGCCGCGTTTGAGCACGACAACAGATTTAGCTTTGTCCACCTCAATAATCGGCATGCCCGCGATAATACTTTTAGGATTGTCGCGGGCGTCGGGATTCACCACGTCATTCGCGCCAATCACCACGGCCACGTCCGTTGATGGCATTTCAGGATTAATCTGCTCCATCTCATAGAGTGACGAATACGGCACATTGGCTTCTGCCAGGAGTACATTCATGTGTCCGGGCATGCGGCCGGCGACTGGATGAATTGCGTATTTCACAGAAACACCGCGCTCTTCCAGCAGATTGCCGAGTTCACGAACCGCGTGTTGTGCCTGCGCTGTGGCCATGCCGTATCCGGGGACAAAGACCACTTGATTCGCGTATGCAAGTTGTACGGCAACGTCGTCAATCGTGACTTCACGCATGCTGCCAGAGACAGTGGTTTCTTCTGTGGCTGTTGCACCGAATCCGCCAAACAAGACGTTGGTCATCGAACGATTCATGGCCTTGCACATGAGGACCGAGAGAATGAAGCCGGAAAAGCCATCGAGCGTGCCGGCGATAATCAGCACGTTGTTACCCAGCACAAATCCGGTGGCTGCAGAAGAGAGACCCGCATAAGAGTTGAGCAATGACATCACAACTGGCATGTCTGCCGCACCAATGGGAATAACCAGCATTACGCCGAAAATAAACGCGCAGGCCACCATGGTATAGAAAAAGATTGCGGCTGCAGGATGGAAGAGCCAAGTGATATAGGAACCGGTCATCACCAGGAACAAACCCAGGTTCACTACCTGCTGGCCTTTGAACATGATCGGGGTGCCGCGCATCATTTCCTGGAGCTTGGCGGCGGCAATCAGTGAGCCGGTAACTGTGAGCGAGCCGAGCATCACTTCCAAGCCGAGCGCTGTGCTCTTGATTCCGCCCATCGTCGAACCATGAATCACATATTCGGCAATGCCTACCATGGACGCAGCCAGCGCGCCGAAAGCGTGTGAAAGCGCGGTCCGCTGCGGCATGGCCGTCATATGCACGCGGGCCATGGGAATGCCAATACATGTGCCAAGAATCAAGCCGATCGCGATATACGTGTAATTATGAATATCAGGATGGAAGAGCGTCCCAAAAACTGCGGCAGACATGCCGGCTGCGGCAAGAATCATGCCGCGGCGCGCGGTGTCCGGATGGCTCAGTCCCTTCAAGCCAAGAATGAAGAGGCAGGAGGCGACGAGATATGTGGCTTCAAGAAAATATTGGGCGTTGCTCACTTTTTCTCCTCCGGCTTGGCTGTTTCCTTTTTGCGGAACATCTTGAGCATGCGGTCTGTAATCAAAAAGCCGCCGGTCACGTTGATCATGGCGGAGGTCACGGCCGCGCAGCCCAGAATGGAAGCGAGCATCTGATGCTGGTCATAGTGCGAACCGGCAATCACAATGGAGCCGATCAGCGAGATGCCGGAAATTGCATTCGTGGCCGACATGAGCGGCGTATGCAACAGCGGCGGTACGCGCGAGATCACCTGATAGCCAAGGAACGCCGCCAGCGCGAAGACATAAAGTGATGCAATCAGCACAGCAGGGCTCAGTGTCTGCTCAGGTGCGCCTTTCAGCAGAAAGAAAGCAGCAACAAATCCAACGGGATGAAACAGCAAATGCTCCATTGCAAGTCTCCTTTTGTTTGCGCTCTACATAGCGCTACGCGGCGGGATGGTCCAGGGCCGCGGCCACTTTCGGGTGAACATTGCCACCCTCAAAAGCGACGCACGCCCCTTTTAAGATATCGTCATTCATATCGATTTTCAGAGTGCCTTTGTCGTTCAGCAGCGCCATGAAGCTGGTAAGGTTGCGCGAATATAGCTGGCTGGCGTGAGCAGCAACCGTGGCCGGCAAATTGAGCGGACCAAGAATGAGAACGCCGTTGTGGTCCACCTCTTCTCCGGCTTTAGTGTAAGCGACGTTGCCGCCGGTGGAAGCCGCTAGATCCACGATGATTGAACCTGGATGCATGCTGTTAACGGCTTCTTCCGTAAGCATGAGCGGTGCTTTGCGTCCGGGGATCTGGGCCGTGGTGATGATCACGTCAGAAACAGCAGCGCGTTTGCCCACCATATCGCGACCGCGTTGCAAGGCTTCAGGTGAAAGCTCTTTGGCATATCCACCTGCATCCTGCGTTTCAATACCGCCAAGATCGACCTCAAGAAATTTAGCGCCAAGAGATTTCACGTCTGAGCCGGCAGCGGCGCGGACGTCATAGGCTTCCACCACGGCGCCAAGCCTGCGCGCAGTGGCAATGGCTTGCAGTCCAGCAACGCCTGCGCCCAGCACCAGAACTTTAGCTGGAGGCACCGTGCCGGCAGCCGTCATAAGCATGGGAAACATGCGCGGCAAGCGCTCAGCGGCAATCAAGACAGCTTTGTAACCTGCCACGGTTGCCATGGAAGAGAGGGCGTCCATGGATTGCGCGCGCGTGGTGCGTGGCACCAGTTCCACTGCAAATGCCGTGAGCTTCCGAGAGATGATGGGCTCCAGCGCAGCGGGCTCATCTAACGGTTTGAGAAATCCAATCACAACCGCGCCCGGCTTCAGCATGGCAAAGTCCTCAGGCTCAGGACGGTTCACGCAAGCCAGCACATCGATCTCTGGCAGCAGCTCGTCACGGCCCATAATGCTGGCTCCGGCTGCCTGGTACTCTGCGTCAGAAACTCCGGCATGAACGCCTGCGCCGGTTTCAATCCCAATTTCTGCACCAGCAGCAACGAGTTTTTTGACTGATTCTGGAACGAGTGCCACACGGGCTTCCCCTGGCTGTTTCTCGCGTGGGACGGCGATTCTCATATGTGCGCATCCTCTCTCAATACAAAACCCAGCATGTACAGCGGAAAAGGTAAGTAAGCATTATTACCAAACGCTGGGATTTACGGAAGTAGGGTGATTTGCGGGAGTCCGGGTTAAGCACACGCGGGTCACAAATAGATTAGGTTTTATGACTCTCACAATGCTATAATCAGTCTTCCCGTTAAGTGGGATTCACCAGCGGTTAGCGAGCGGTCCAGCCTTAAAGCGACAACCCACCTCACAGAAACCAGTCAATCTTCTCAGCAGGAAACAATCAAAACAATTAAGGAACAATACAAAATGGAACAAGGAATTGTGAAGTGGTTTAACGACGCAAAAGGATTTGGATTTATTACCCGGAACAGTGGCGATGGAGACGTGTTTGTGCACTTCTCAGCGATCCAGTCCAGCGGGTTCAAAAGCTTGCCAGAAGGTCAGGCAGTGGAATTCAGCGTGACCAAAGGCCCCAAGGGTCTGCAGGCAGAGAACGTAAAAGTTCTGTAAGTTAGAAATCTTATCTGCCCAGAGTGAAAACAAGCGCTCTGGGCAGTGCTGCGTTTGGCCCTTTTCTTTCTGCAGCTCTGGGAAACAGTTTGCTTTAACCCCCGCCAAAGACTAGTCTTGAAGGTAGTCGTTCGCTCTCTCCCGTCAACACTTCTGGATTTTTATTCATTCCACTCTTCGGCGACGGTTCTCTGCGCATTCGATTTCAAAGTTGCATCTCGGTGAAAAACGAGGGGGCCGCCAGAAACCCTATCCCGCTTTTCTACAGTTATCTACACGGAAAGTGACCGGACAAAAGCCGGATCACATTGGGAAATGTGTTCTTATGGACCAAAGCACGATTTATCTCAGTATCTTTGTCGCCCTTATTTCAATGGTCGCGACGATCAGAATTTACGGAATGCGCACCGGAAGAATCGCCGTGGTAAACCACCAGTCACAGACCATGTGCCCAACCTGCCATTCCATTACCGCCAGATCGCAAGTGAATTGCCTGCACTGCGGAAAGCCGCTACGCGCCGTGTAATTCGCTCTACAAGATTTCAGTTGTTGTGACACATCAGCACAAAAGGAGAAATAATTCATGAGTCCAAGAGACAAAGTAGCCAAGCCGGGTGTGGTTGATAAATTCGCTGAAGCGCGTCTAGCCAA
>DASXZE010000074.1:0-17305 GCA_036502105.1 Candidatus Angelobacter sp.
GGCCGCGAATGCACAACCTTCACAAATCCCTCACGCGGCTTGCCACCCACCCGCTGCGTAGGTGAATCAGGCGTGATGAGCGTAGGGTGCTCGGCTTCCATGCGCTTGAGCTCCTGCATGAGCTGGTCGAACTCAGGGTCGGGCAGCTCGGGCGCGTCTAGCACGTAATACAGGTATTCGTGATGGCGAATCTCATCGCGCAGCTTTTCTATCTTGATCTCAGAGCTCTGCTCTTTCTTATCTTTGGACTTCGGCTTGTTTTTGGCAGCGGACGGCATGCAGAGATTATATTGTCTGAGGGAATCAGGAGCGAAGCCAGTTCAGCCTGAGCTGCCGCTGCAGCAGGCGTTTAAAAAATTAAGTTTGCGACTTCTGTATAGCGGTTTGGAGCGAAGCGACAAAATTGAAGAAAGCCTTTCTCATCTACAACCCGACCTCCGGACGCCGCCGCGCCAAGCGCGTGCAGCATGTCTCGCAAATGGTAGATGTATTGCGCGCAGCCGGTGTTCAGGTTGAAGTCTGCGCCACCACGCACGCTGGCAGCGCCACGCAGCAGGCGAAGGAAGCCGCTGACAGAGGTTATGACACTCTGCTTTCCTGCGGCGGTGATGGCACGGCCAATGAAGTTTTGAACGGCCTGATGCAGGCTTCAGTCCAAGCTTCCGCTGATGTCGCGCTGGGCATTTTGCCGCTGGGTAGCGGCAATCTATTGGCTTGCGATCTCGGCCTGCCTTCTGATCCTGTGGCTGCTGCGCGCAAGTTGCTTACTCTCCAGCCGCGTGCGTTTCGTCCCGGCGTGGTGACCTCTCAGATCAACGGTGCCGAGCAAAAGCGCTATTTTCTGGTTGCCGCCGGCGTGGGTTCAGACGCTGAACTCATGTATCGCACATCCGTTGCTTCCAAAGAGCGCTGGGGACGCAACGCCTACTTTCTTGAGATGGCGCGCATGGCGCTGCACGGACGTTATCCCATGTTTCAGGTGGAGTGGGAAGACGAGCAAGGCGTCCGCAAGCAAGGCCAAGCCTCGTTGGCCATGGCGGTGCGGGCGCGCAAATTTCCCGGGCTGCTGCGCTTTGTGAATCTGGGCTCAGGCCTGCTGCGCGATGATTTTTTCCTGATGGTCTTTCGCACTGATAAAGTCCGGCGTTTTCTTTCTTACTTTGCCGCCGTGGCCACCGGACGCAACTGGAAGGTGCCAGACGTGGACGCGGCCCACTCAAAATGGTTTCGCTGCACGGCGCTGCCGGACGTTGAAACCATCTATTCGCAGGCCGATGGCGAATTGCTGGGCACGCTGCCGGCGGAGCTGAGCATTGCCAGCCGATCCGTAAAGCTGCTGATGGAATAAGGTTCAGCCCAATCGTTCATAGCCGGCATGTTTAGAATGTTCTTTTGATTTGAGGTAAGTTTGGATCCTGTCACACACATGCTTACTGGCGCTTGCCTGAGCCGCGCCGGACTGAATCGCAAGACCGCGCTGGCCACGCTTACGCTGGTGCTGGCCACTGAGTCGCCGGATATCGATTCCATTACTTATTTTGGTGGCCCGGTGGCTGGACTGCAACATCATCGCGGGATCACGCACAGCTTTCTGGGCGCGCCGTTTGTGGCGGCGATTGTGGTGGCGGGCGTTTATGGCATTTATCGCTTGATGGAAGCGCGGCGCAAGGCGCGCGGCGCAGGTTCTGCCTATGCGGAGACTTCATCCGCGCAATCTACAACCGTGCAGCCCAGACAGCAGCCAAACTGGAAGTTGCTCTACGCCTATGCACTGCTGGGCACCATGGTGCATCTGTTTCAGGACTTCACCAACAATTATGGTTTGCGGCCTTTTGCGCCGTTCAATCCCAAGTGGTACTCATGGGACATTGTTTATATCGTCGATCCGGTCATACTGCTGGCCATGATTCTTGCGCTGACTCTGCCTGCATTGATGGCGCTGGTGACGGAAGAGATTGGCTCGCGCAAGCCGCAGTTTCGCGGACGCGGCGCTGCCATCTGTGCGCTGATTGGCGTGGCGCTGGTGATTTTTGTGCGTGACTTTGAGCATCGCCGGGCCGTGAATGCGCTGAATTCGCGCACCTATCAAAATCAGGAACCGTTGCGCGCCTCGGCTTTTCCGCTGATGTTCAATCCGCTGGCCTGGAATGGTGTGGTGGAGACGCGCGACTTCTTTCACATGGTGCCTGTCGATTCCGGCACGGGGGAAGTTGATCCGTTGAATCTGGGCATTGTCCGCTTCAAGCCGGAAGAGACGCCGGTAACGCTGGCAGCCAAGCGGTCAAAGCTGGGGCGCGTCTATCTGGATTGGGCCGCCTATCCGCTAGTGACGGTAGAAGATATAGAAGGCGGCCGCCACAAGGTTGAGTTTGAGGATCTACGGTTTGAAAGCGTGGAAGGCGTCGCGCAGCATCGGCGTCCGGCGCTGACTGGCACCGTGATCCTTGATCGGCAATTGCACGTGGAGGAGATGTACACGGGGCGCTTGCCCAAGAACGCGCCCAACCCGTAAGCCTCGATTCGGTTTAATTGCATCTTTTATCGACCTCTGAAATCAGTTAGCTGGCACCTATGAATTCCAAGAATTTTGAAGATCGGCAACTCGTGCTGGACCAACTCGCCTCAAGCGAGGCGCGGCTGCTGCAGCTGGTGGATGGCCTCACGCCGCAACAGTGGAACTTCCGCGAGAAGCCCGAGCGGTGGTCGATTGCGGAAAATATTGAGCATGTCATCGCATTTGAAAATTTCATCATGGAAGTGATTGCCAGAGTGATGAAAGATTCTCCGGAGCCAGAGAAGAAGGCTTATGCTTCGGCGAAAGAGCCTTTCGTGCTGAGAATCGCGAGTGGCCGCGATACAAAATTCAATGCCCGGGAAGTGGTGCGTCCGATAGGCCGATGGCCCGATACGGCTGAGATGATCGCGGAGCTAAAAAAGACCAGGGCGCGAACCGTAACATTTGTGATGGAAGTTTTTGTTAAGGAAAACCAGGCCGATCTGCGCAGCCACTTCTTTGCTCACGTCGCACTGGGAGACCTGGATTGTTACCAGTGGCTGCTAGTGATGGCCCAGCATGGATCGCGCCACGCGCTGCAAATCGAAGAAATCAAAGCTGATCCGGTGTATCCTGCGAAGTAGGGTGAATCGCAGCGGGCTTTAAACGAACCATACCGTTGAACCGCCAACCCTTTAAACGAACTATTTTCCATTCAAATCGAGCTATATAATCCACACCCATGCAAAGAATATCGTGGAGCACAATTACGCTCGGTTCGCTGTTGCTTATCGCTGTCTGCTCGCCCAGAGGGCCGGAAGCGCAATCTTCGCAACCTGAAAAGCCAAAGCCGGCTGCCAAAGTGGAGCAGCGCGGGCGCATCATTGGAATCGGCGGTGTCTTCTTTAAGTCCGCTAATCGTGATCAGATGCGCGAATGGTATTCTCAGCATCTTGGACTCACTGACAAAGGTGGAGGCGCGATGCTTCCGTGGCGTGAACACGACGACCCGCAAAAAGAGCACGTTACCGTCTGGACTGTTTTTCCCAGCACCACTAAGTATTTCGATCCCAGCCCCGCTCCGTTCATGATTAATTACATCGTGGACGATATGGATGCCCTGCTCGACCGCTTAAAACAAGAGGGAGTAAAGATTGACCCCAAACGAATGAATGAATCCTACGGCCGCTTTGCCTGAATCTACGACTCGGATGGGAACAAGATTGAGCTCTGGCAGCCTCTGTCCGCAAAGCCTTAAGGGCCTGGCCACTGCATTTACTCAATTAAACAGAGTTCCTTGACGTACCAGTTTCAACCCGTCACAATAAAGGGTCTGAGGTGCCTATGCTCGCTTATCTATTTGTGGTTCTCGCGGTGTTGTTAAGGGTTACGGCCGGTACCGGCGCTTTTGCCACGTACGGCTTTGGCCTGGTTGGAGCTTCACTGCTGTTCTTTGGATCACGCATGCCGGGCAAGCAATTCTGGGTTCCCGCCACGCTCCTGATCGGCTCGGATATCTACCTGAATCTGCGCATTTATCACATGCCGCTGGCCCTGGACCAGATTGTGATGTGGAGTTGGTACATTGTGCCGTGCCTTCTCGGCCTGCTGCTGCGCAACCGTGTGAAGCCTTTGAACGTGCTGGGCGCGGGATTAGGTACGGGCGTCGGCTTTTTCCTGGTGAGCAATTTTGCCGTATGGGCTTTTGGCAACATCGCTTATCCACAAACCTTCGCCGGCCTGATGGAGTGTTACACCAAAGCCATTCCGTTCTTCCGCAACGGCATCATCTCAGATGTATTGTTCTCAGCAGTGTTCTTCGGCATTGGCGCACTGGTAGCGCAGACGCAGCACGAAACGGTTGAGAGCAAGGGCGCAACGGCCTAGTACCGAAAAATTTACCGCGGATTTTCACGGATCAGAATTAAAAAAGAGAGGACAATGCGTCCTCTCTTTTTTGTTTTGATAGTTTGAGTACGGCTTCTGTGCCCTCAGTCCAGCGGAGCAGTTTCCTCACCCGCGCTAGAGCAGATCGATAGCGCAATTCTTGGTAACGATGCGAGGGGACTCGGAATGGCGTATTGTGGGAGTTGGATGACTTGTTAGTTGAGTAGCGCTCTCTTCGTTTGATTGAATACGGCTTCTGTGCCCTCATGTTCAGCGGAGCAGTTTCCTTACCCCCTCGCTAGAACAGATTGATAACGCAATTCTTGTAACGATGCGAGGGGATTCGGAATAGCGTGTCGTGGGGGAGGCTGATTTGCCGGCTGAAAAAGCTGCTTTAATGGAGGCAGTTTCTTTCTGACATTTTCTGAGCTTCAATTCTATTGCTGTCCGCTTTCTTCTTCATGCCTGATTTCTTCTGCAATCTCTTTTGCTGGCCGCCGCAACAATTTGAAAATAAGGTAAGCCAGCAGAATCACTCCTGCTACGATCAGCACTAGTAATGACGGATGCGTCTTAATCAGCGTTTTGGTCTCCGCCACGATTTGCGGGCCGAAGAATACGGTAAGAATGGATAGTGTGCCGAAGCGCACCAGGCGTCCGCTGACAATGGCCAGCAGAAACGGGATTGGCTTCATCTCAAATACGCCGGCCGAGAAGACGAACAACTTAAATGGAGTGGGCGGCGGTAGCATGGCTGGGACCATGAGCGCCAGAAATTCCTGCTTTTCAAAGCGGTCACGGATGCGCTTGAGCTTGGTTTCGTCAATGCGTTTGAGCAGGAAGAGTTCGCCGCCGGCGCGTCCCAGGCCGTATGGAACGAGGCTTCCCAGGGCCGATCCAACGGATGCAGCGATGCAATAGAGCCACGCGCGGTGCGGGTTCGAATAGACGTAGCCCGCTACCAGCGGATCCATGGGGACGCCAAAGGCAGATGAATCCAGAAAAGAAATAATGAATACGCCCCACGCCCCCAGAGTCTTGAGAGCGGCGAGCCAGGCAGTGTATTTGAGTAAAAATTTGGGGGCCAACAAGTTATGTATTGTAAAACGGGCTGGGCCAGCTCTGGAAGCAGTGACAAAAGGTTAGAATATAGGGTTGCAACCAGGGGCCGGTAAACCCTCTGTGCAACTGGGCAGGCAAGTTGCCGCACTGAAGCAGGTTTACTGAAAAAGGTCAGTGGGACGCGTATTTTCCCCGCCTAAGTGGTAACCTTAAGGTTTGTGCCCAGTGGTGGATCGTGACTGGAGCCCCTGCCGCAGTGTGTCGCGGCGCGGGTGAGTTTGCCGTAAGCTCTTTACACGGCATTTTTCCAGCAATTACACTAAGCGGTTTGAGAAGCTGCAGGAGATTTGTATGCCCGGAGTCGAGGAGAAGGTGAAACAGATCATTGTGGACCAGCTGGGAGTTGAGTCCACTGACGTTACGACTGCTTCTTCTTTTGTTGACGACCTGGGGGCCGATTCGCTGGATCGCGTGGAGCTGATCATGGCGCTGGAAGAAACTTTTGGGCTGGAAATCCCGGATGAAGAAGCGGAGAAGCTTGTAACCGTCCAGGACGCAGTGGACTACATACAGAAGAATGCAAAGTCAGTAAAACAGTAAGCGCAGCAAAAAATTCAGCAATAATCTAGAAGGAGACACAAGCCTATGGCCGGAGCCGTTGAAGACAAAGTAAAACAAATCATTGTTGAGCAGCTTGGAGTGGATGAAGGCGAAGTTACGCCCAATGCCTCCTTCGTGGACGATCTTGGCGCGGATTCACTCGATACCGTGGAACTGGTCATGGCGTTTGAAGAAGCCTTTGACATTGAGATTCCCGATGAAGACGCGGAAAAAATCCGCACGGTAAAAGACGCCACCGAATACATTGAAAAGCATTCGAAAGGCGGCAAGTGATTGGCCAGGCGGGTGGTGGTTACGGGGATTGGGCTGATCTGCGGAGTGGGTCACACCAGCCCTGAAATATGGCAGAACATTATTGCCGGTAAAAGCGGCGTGGCAAAAATCACCAGGTTTGACGCCACGGAATATGCCTGCCAGATAGCGGCTGAGGTCAAGAATTTTGACCCTCTTAATTTCATTGAGAAAAAAGAGGTCAAGAAGATGGGCCGCTTCATCCATCTCGCCATGGCGGCGGCGGATGAAGCCATGAAAATGTCAGCGCTTAAGGTCACACCCGAAATTGCCACGCAGGTGGGCGTACACATTGGCTCCGGCGTGGGCGGGTTTGACGTGATTGAGCGCGAGCACGAGCAGCTGATGAAGGGCGGACCGCGCAAGATCTCTCCTTTTTTCATCCCCGCTGCCATTGTGAACCTTGCCGCCGGGCACGTGAGTATCCGCTACGGCGCCAAGGGACCGAATGAAGCCACGGCCACGGCCTGCACCACCAGCGCGCACGCGATTGGTGATGCTTACAAACTCATTCAGCGCTGCGCGGCAGATGCCATGATTGCCGGCGGCTCTGAAGCGGCCGTTACTCCCATGGGCGTAGGTGGTTTTGCCGCCATGCGCGCTCTCTCTGTACGCAATAATGATCCGGAAAAAGCCAGCCGGCCCTGGGACAAAGACCGCGACGGTTTTGTAATTGGTGAGGGAGCCGGCATCCTGGTGCTGGAAGAGCTGGAGTTCGCGCAGCGTCGCGGCGCAAAAATTCTTTCAGAGATTGTTGGCTATGGCATGAGCGCTGACGCTTACCACATTACGCAGCCTGCGGAAGATGGAGAAGGCGGCTGGCGCGTGATGACCAACGCCATCAAAGATGCAGGCCTGAAACCGGAAGATATCCAATACGTGAATGCCCACGGCACTTCCACGCCGATTGGCGACGTGCTGGAAACCAAGGCGATCAAGCGGACTTTTGGCGACAAGACCAAAATTCCAGTGAGCTCCACAAAGTCAATGACCGGTCACCTGCTGGGCGGCGCTGGCGGCCTGGAAGCCGGCATCACGATTCTGGCGTTGCGTGATCAGATTCTGCCTCCGACCATCAATATGAATGAGCCTGATCCTGAATGCGACCTGGATTACGTGCCGAACGTGTCGCGCAAAGCGCCCATGACATATGCGCTCTCCAATTCATTTGGCTTTGGCGGTACCAATGGATCGCTGATCTTTAAACGGTGGGCAGAATAAAAAGTGGACGGAATAAAAAGGTAGACGGAGTAATCCTTATCGGCTACCTCGTTTCTTTTTGACCGCATCTTTTTTCTAAACGTTATCTTTCTGGACCCAGTTCGAAAAAACTCACCATGTTCTGCTTCCGGCTCCAACTCGCAGCGGTTTGCCAGATTGTTTTTGCGTTTGTCCTGCTTGTGCCAGCCTGGGCGCAGCAGGCTGCTCATAAGACGCAAGCGAGTCACACAGCGAATGAGCAGGGATGGTCAGCAGAATGGGAGCCCGCCAAACTGGTAAATGGCTCGCCTGTGATCTTCCGTGTGACTGCGCCGCGTGAACTCAAGGAAATCAAAGGCAGCTTTCTGGGGCAGGAATTATTGTTCCGCTCCAGTGCTTCCTGCCATTGCTGGTACGTGTTTGCTGGGGTGAGTCTCTCCACCAAGCCGGGCACATACACGCTACATGTTGAAGGCAAGAGTTATCTGGTGCCCGTTGCCGCTGCGGCTTATCCTTCTTCTACGTTGAAAGTTGCGCCGGAATTTGTGGAGCCTCCCAAGGAAACGCTGGCGCGCATTGAAGCAGACCAGGCGACCAAGAAAAGCGTGTTTGCTTCCGTCTCCGCAGTGGAAGCGCCGCACTGGTCGGGGCGCTTTCAGCCGCCGGCGGAAGCAGAGGTCTCTGGCGTGTTTGGTTCCGCGCGCGTGTTCAACGGCGTGAAAAAAAGCCAGCATGAAGGATTGGATTTTCGCGTTACCACGGGCACGCCTGTTGCCGCCACGAATAATGGCACGGTGCTGCTGGCGCGTCCGCTGTATTTTGAAGGCAACTGCGTGATGATCGACCATGGGCAAGGGCTGATCACTCTCTATCTGCACCTCTCGGAATTTAAAGTCAAAGAAGGTGACGCGGTGGAGAAAGGCCAGATCGTTGGCTTGAGCGGCGGAACTGGCAGAGCTACTGCGCCGCATCTGCACTTTGCCGTGCGCTGGCGCGGTGAATATCTTGATCCACGAACGCTGCTGGAATTGCGTCCGCCGGAAAATTGATAGGCGTCGCTTAAAATTTTTTTCCGCAGCTAACGTGCGGCAGCTTCCATTGCAAAAGAAAAAGCGTGGCTGCCAAGGCCACGCTTAAGAGTTAGTACGAGAGAACGTTAGATCGGGTCTGAACCGATCTTCAGTTTTTCCAGAAGCTTTTCTGCCTGCCGCATAGTTTTTTCTATTTCTGGCGTCATTTGAATATGCTGCACTCTATCGAGAAGATCTACGCTGGTGCTCAGTGTGGCGAGATTATCGGCCAGAGAAATCAAGTTTTTGTTTTCTGTCAGGCACTGCAGAATGCCTTGAGCGTTTTCAAGAGAGTCCTGCAATTCATCTGGATCCAGATTCAGCATAGAAGAGTCGCGCGCACCGCGCTCAGGCAAAGTTACCGTGATGGTCTGCTGATGTTTGTCTCGTATCACTACCAGAGACATTTTTCCGCCCTTGCGATGGCTGCGCAGAATGTGGCTCAGGTCAACTCGGTCAGTCAGTTTTTCATTGTCGGCGCGGATGATTACGTCTCCGGCTTTGAGCCCCGCTTTTTCGCCGGTGCCGCCTTTATCTACTGAGCTGATTAAAACGCCAGCAGCATTTTTCACGCCGAAAAATTCTCCCAACTGGCGCGTTAGAATTCCCGTCTGGATGCCCAGGGCGGAAGAGTAGGTTGGAATTTCCATGGGAACGTCCATGCCGTTGCCGGGGAAATCAGGAATGCGCACAACAGGAATGCTGCCGTGAGGCGCCTGCGCGACCATGGTGCTGTGATCGGCCAGCTGCAGGCTGATTTTCATGAGATTGCCGTCTCGGCTGATGCCGATGGCCACGGTGCGTCCGGGCGGCACCTCACGGATCAACCGCCGCAGCTGCTCTTCGCTTTCAACCGCCGTGCCGTTAAAGTCGAGAATTACATCGTGCTCGCGGAGACCGGCTTTGCCTGCGGGGGCGTCAGAATCTATAGTCACAATCTCAACACCGCGCTCTTCTTTGAGCTTCAGCGCGGTTACGCGATCTGTGGTCACATCGCGAATATCAACTCCCAGATAGGCGCGTCCGGCGGCGTAAAAATAGCCAGCCACTGCCGGATGAGCGAGACGGTTCGGCTGTTCCACCGCGGCTGCTGGTAGAGCCATGCCAGCCAGAAGCACAGTGGCTGTTAGTGTTTGAGTCATCAATTTATTATGAGTTAATACACGAGTCATGAATACACGAGTCATAGTTAGCATTCCAGTTCTTTTTACGGCTTTGCCTGCCGTTTGATTTCAATGTTCCCAGCTGTTGTGTGAACGTGCAGAATTGGGCCGCCGCCATTTAAATTTCCTTCTGCATAGAATTCACGTGGTCCCAGATTAGCGGTGGGGCCGCTGATTTTCAATTCTCCAAACTCGCTGCGGATACCATAACTCCGCGCCGCTTCCACTGCAGCTCTCACGTTGACTCCCAGCCCCTCAGGCACATAGACCACAATGTCGCCCATCTTCGTCTCGAGCTTGGAATCAGTAAACGGCACGCTGCCTGAAGCCAGCCGAGCCATAATCGCGCCAGCCGTAGTCTGGGCGCGCACGCCGCCCTTTACCGGGCCAATATGAATGCTCCCACCACCGGTTTCAATTTCCGCGGTATCAGCAATGTCATTCAGTTCAATATTTCCGCCGGCGGTTTCAGCTTTGATTTTGCCATCGCATTTATTTACCTGGATGGATCCGCCGCCAGTTTGCAGCGTCATCACCTTGGCCCAGCCGATCTTCAAATTACCCGCGCCTGACGTCGCCGTCACATGCCCGGCGGCCGACACCAGTTTAATGCTCCCGCCGCCGGTTGAAGCCTGCACATCGCTGCCAACTTTGCCAATCTCAATATTCCCGCCGCCGCTCGATACCGCGATCACGCCAGAAATTTTGTCGAGCTGTATCGCGCCTGCGCCAGTCTTGGCTTCGACTCTGCCCGCCAATCCGTTCGCCGCCACCAGGCCGCCATCGGTTTCCAGATGCACCAGCGCCGTCTGCGCGGGCACTTGAATATCAAAATCAATCGAGCTTTGTTTTGACCCTTCGCACTCCGCCTGCAACACCACCGTGTCGCCAGTGCTGTAGGTCGTAAACTTCATGTGGCTCAGCTCATGGCGCGCGCGATTTTCCGTCATGGCCAGCACATGCTCGCGGATCGTGTAAGTAATGTTCTTCTGCCGCGCGCCTTGTATGTGGATCGCGCCATTGCTCGTCTTAACTCTTACAATCTTTCCCGCCGGAAAAGACTCGGAAACCACCTGCACCCATTCATTGCTCGTCTGGTAAAGACGCGGGATAGCGCTTTGCGCCATGGCAGCATGTCCTGCCGCAAGAAAGCCGGACGCCAAAATCACCGCCGCGAGTTGTAATTGTTTCATCATCGCCATTTTTATGCGTGAGCCGTCTGCGTATTAATCGTCTATGTACTAATCGTCTATGTGCTAATCCAAGTGCGGCGTGCTTGCCAGATAGCGCTTGCTCTCCAGCCGTATAAATTTATTCGGATCGCGCTGCGCCAGCACCATTAACACAGAGCGGACGCTGCTATCGGCCTTCACCGGATCCAGCAGGCTGATCGCCGCCTGGCGCACGCCGGCATTGTTGTCACTTACCAGCACTTCCACCACAGCGTCGCGGACTTTTACGTCGTCGCGCACGTAGCCCTTGAGTGAATCCAGCACCATCATGCGCACGCCGGGATTTTTATCGTGCAGCGCGTCCACCAGGCCTTCACGAACTTTATTGTCTTCCGTCCGGCGCGAAAGTACGCCCAGCGAATCCAGCACCACGCCAGAATTGCGATTGCTCCGCGCACCCAGCAACAGCAGCTGCTGGATGTAAGGATCATTCGCCGGCCCGCTCAGCGTCTGCGGCTGCAGCGTGTTGTATTTGATGGAGACCTGGTTGGAGTTTGCGTCCGGCGTAATCGATACAATCCCAGCAATATCCGCCGCGTCAACCGCAGCAGCCGGCTCTGGCCCCACCACAGCAGGACGATTCTCTCTCGCCATGGTCTTGTAAGTTGTTCCCACACCGCCGGCAAAACCAGCAATCAGCAGCGCGGCGGTCAGTGCCGGGGCCAGCTTGATCTGGTGGAACCATCCCGTGGCGTCAAAGATGAATGAGCTGAAAATGTTGCGCGACTGCTCTGCCTGCTCCAATGATTCCTGCAGGTGCATCCGGTTCGCCGCCAGAAAGCTGGGCGAGATTTCTTTCAGCGGCAGCGCGGCCATGCCATTCTTGAATTCAAGCACAGTATCCAACTCGCGACGGCATCCCAGGCACTGCCGCGTGTGCTGCTCAAATTCAAACTTGGCGTCATCCGCCAGTTCGTCATAGATGTATAAAACTACGTTTTCTTTGGTCCAGTCACAGGTCATAAGTCTTCCAGTATTTGGTACTAGTATTTAGTACTTGATGTCCGATCCAAACCGCTCGCATCTTCCAAACAAAAGCCAAGAGCCAAAGGCTAAAAGCTAACGGCTGCTTCTATCTCATCCCGCCCAATGCCGCCCGCAACTTCTGCGTCGCCCTAAAGAGTGTGTTCTTGGCTGTCTCTTCCGTGGTGTTCAGCATCTCGCCAATCGTCCTCAGCCTGAGTCCCTGATAATGTTTCAATTCAAAAACCATGCGCTCCCGCGGTGTCAATTTGCCCAACGCCACGTTGATCTTTGCACCCAGCTCGCGCCGCATCAGGTCGCGCTCCGGATTCGCTCCCGCACGGTCATCAGACACGCGCTCCAGCACATCTACAGGCTGTCCGCTGGAATCCATCACCATCTGCGGATCTTCTTTGCGCGTCTGCCGCTTTCTTAGATGGTCCAGGCAAAGATTGGTAACAATACGATAGATCCAGGTGTAAAACGAACACTCAAACCTGAAATTGCCAATGTGCCGGTAGGCCTTGAGAAAAGCTTCCTGGTAGATGTCATGCGCGTCGGCATCTGAGCCGGTCAGGTGCATGGCTAGGCGCAGCACGGCCTGGTCATATTGGCGCACCAATGACTCGAAAGCCGCGCGGTCGCCACGTTGGGCAGCGCGTATCAGCTCACTGTCGTGTACTCGACTTAGGGCTTGACTCACCATCTCTCCGGAAGAATGGGAGCTCGTAACACCGCTCGCGCCTGCCGCAACCCTTGCAAATGCTGATTCGGCGGGCATCTATTCAGTCCTCAGTAATCCTCTCTCATAGCAATTACTTGGACTGTGCTGGCGGTGATACGTAAGCTGAGACTATCCCATTTTCAGCCCCTTGGGAAACCCATGGGACAAGGTGCTTTCTAATTGATTCTAAATGCTTAAGCTGACTGGCAGCAGTGCCATTTTGGAAGGTGGAGGGGAGTTATTTGGGGGCATGACTTTGTCTCTGCCGCCTGCCTGGCGCGGTGTACTTCTTAAGCTTGGTTAAATTTTTGCATTTTTGACATGACCCCGGGTGCCCGTTTCTAGCGAAATCGGTGTCAAATTCAGGGTGTTGAAAACTTCCGGTGCAAGATTCCACCCTGGATACGATCAAAAGAGGGCACGAGAAACCCGGATTTAATCAGAAAGGGGAGTCACGAGACAGCTTATGATTGGTGCCATCTTCGCTTCTGTGTATCTGTTGGCAGTCAGTGTTTTCCCGGTTTTAAATCAGGAAACACCGCCCCTCCCTTCGTATGACTATCAGGCCGCTCAGGGACATGAGATTAAGCCCCATCGTCGCTCTGTTCCTATCAAAGGAATGAAGTCAGGTGTCAATCAGCTTAGTCTCACGCTTACCGTTTCGCCATCTGGCGATGTTGTAAAAGCCGAAGCCCATGGCGATTGACAACCTGATGAAGTTCTGGCCACAATTGCAGCCCGAAGTACTGCAATGGAAATTCATCCCGTTTGAAGAAAACGGAGCGCCTGTGACTGCCGAGGTTGAGGAGTACATGGACCTTGTTCCGCCGGAGAGATTTCCTCAGCATCATGTGGCTGCGCCGGCTCTTCGGCCGGATTCCAGAATCGCCATTAAGCTTCTGCGGTCAGGATGTTTCGGCAGCTGTCCTGCTTACAACGTAACCATTAGCACTGAGGGCATTTTGTTTGAGGGCCATGGGAATGTTGGCGCTGCGGGCAAACATACAGACACGGTAAGCCCTAAGGACGTTCGCGCACTCGCACAGAAATTCATTGCTGCTGATTTCTATTCCATGGACGCCAGCTATCGGGCTGGAGTTACAGATTGCCCGACCTACATGCTCTCTGTTGTGATCGACGGCCATAGGAAAGAAGTAGAGGACTACATGGGTTCATGGGAGGGAATGCCTGCAGTCATCGAGAGTCTGGAAGATCAAGTGGATGAGTTGGCAAGAACGGATCGCTGGATCAATAGCACCAGCGGTCTGGTAGCAGCCTTGAAAGCTGAAAGGTTCAACTTCCACACATTTGCAGCGCAAACCATGTTGAAAGAAGCCGCCACCCGTGGCCAGACGCAGACTGTGCGGGAGCTGTTGGAAGCTGGTGTGCCACTGGTTCCTTTGCCTCCTCCCAGAATGAAAGAGCCTTATATGGTTCCTCCCTTTCAGCACGAGGGGTGGCTTACCACTGCCAGTAATTACCCTGACCTGCTGCAAGTGCTCATGGATGCGAGAGCGAGTAAAAATGATCAGGAAGATAAAGACCTGGCCCTGGCTGCAGCAGCGCGTATGGGAAACGTAGAGGCCGCTCGCGCTTTAATCATCTATGGCGCCAATCCAAACGCCGACCTAAGTCGATCTGTAATCACGGTATACGGCGGTGGCATGAACATGGGGCATGCGGGTACGGGAAGCATATTGATCGAGGCCGCAGACTCGGGGAATCCTGAAATGGTGAGTGAAATTCTGCGTTATCGACCTGCGCTGGAAACAAGGGATTATCAGGGAAAAAGCGCTATTATTGCAGCGGTGACATACAGTTTTAGAGACAAAGACGGAGCCCGCTTGAAATGCCTGGGGTTGCTCGTTGAGGCAGGTGCTGACGTAAATGGGCGGGACAATCGAGGCAATACAGCATTACATGAAACGTTTCTGCCCGATGTGGAAGAAGAGCTATTAAAGCTGGGTGCCAACGTGAACGCACGAAATGAAGATGGTGAGACGCCGATTTTTACCACCGTGGACGACACAGCCATACCATTATTTTTGAAGTACGGCGCGGATCTCACGGTCCGCAATAACAAAGGCGAGACTGTTTTTGAAGCAGCCAAAGAGCATGGCCCGGCGCGGCAAGCAGCTCTCAGCAAGGCAGTGCAGAAACTAAACCAGCATTAGCCGCCCGCGACGCCCCAGTCCCGCGCTTCACGGGACGACCGATAATAGCCCGGTACGTTTCCGAGGTGCGCAGCGCGCGCTGAGGAAAAAGTGAGTGCCGGGGAAGCTAAGGAAAGATTCCTTCCTTACTGCCGTAGGCCAGCGCGCAGCACAGCGAAGCGCCAAACAATTTTTCCGCGTTATGCTTAGAGTTGGAAAAGGTACAAACAATGCCACCTCGTCTTCTCGCAGCAACCCTCGTGGTCATGCTCCTTGGACTATCGATGCAAGCTCAGAGTGGGAGCAACGCGCGAAACTGCTTCATTGGCGCGAAAGATCTTCTGGATGACTCAGCGCCGCAATTTCAGGCTTACCTGGCAAAGCCATCTGCGCCAATCCATCCAGCGAGGCTTGATTTAAGCAGCAATCAGATTGCAAAGCGATACCGGACCGTAATTCGCCGCGAAATGAGTTCCGGCGCGAATTTTGCTGGTTCCTATCGAGTGGTCATTTGGGGATGCGGCTCATCCTGTGCGCAGTTTGCCGTGGTTAATCTAAAGACAGGACGCGTTATCACCGCAACAGACGTCACTAGTGTAAGTGGCATTCATCTTTTAGCGGATGATTTTTTACCTAAAACGAACAGTGACTCATGGGGCTTTCGCTTCCGGAAAAATAGCCGATTGCTGGTGCTTATCGGCGCTCTGAATGAGGACGACGCAAAAGCGGGCGCATTCTATTTTGTATTAAATGATGAGAAGCTTTCACTGGTCCATAAAACGATTGCAGCTCGGAATACATGCGATGCCGATTAGCGCGCAGGCCCAGCGCGTGGCGTCGCGCCACTAAAACTTATATGCCATAGTCACCCAGGACCTGTGGCATCATGGTCAGCCATGCCCGATGTCCCTGTACCCGCTGCCCCTGTAAATGAACCGCCTGCCCTTCGCAAAGAGCTTGCGCTGCGCGATCTTGTTATGGCGCAGGTGCTTTGCGTTGTGGGTTCAACATGGGTCGGGATTGCAGCCAAGCTTGGCCGGCAGCATGTCGCGTTCTGGCTTGGCGCTATGCTGCTGTTTTACGTTCCCCTGGCGATTGTCGTCATCTACCTCAACCGCATGATGCCGCTCGAAGGAGGCCTTTATCAGTGGGCCAAATCCGGCTTCGGCGAGATGGCTGGCTTTCTCATCGCATGGAACCTCTGGGTTTATGCGGTGATTGTCACCGGCTCAATCATCTTCGTGATTCCCACGGACACGGCGTTTATCTTTGGCTCAGCCGCGGCGTGGATTCCCGCGAGCAAGCTTGCCACCATGCTTTTAACAGGCGGCGTGATGGCGGCGATTACTCTGGTTGCGATTCGCGGCCTGGATATCGGGAAGTGGCTGCATAACATTGGCAGCATCGGAATCATGATCGCCTATGTGATTCTGCTGGCGCTCCCGATCTGGGTATTGCTGCACCATTCCATAGCGCACTATGAGCCCATTCCATGGCAGGCTCCGCATCTTTCATGGTTTAGCCTGGCGATCTTTGGACAGATGACCGTGGGCGCGCTGAGCGGCTTTGAATACATTGCCATTCTTGCCGGAGAGTGCCGCAATCCGGCGCGCACCATCGGGCAATCGGTTGCGATCTCAGCTCCCATCATTGCGCTGATGTTTATTCTGGGCACCAGCTCTGTGCTCACCTTTGTCGGCGACCGCCCGATTAACGTGATCGGCCCCATTCCGCAAACCATGCGTCTTGCTTTTGGCAGTGCAGGCTGGGTCGCACCGTTGGCCATCTCTCTGCTCATGATGCGCGCCGTGGCCAGCGCCAGCCTGATCTTTACCGGCATCACGCGTCTCCCCATGACTGCCGGATGGGACAACCTGGTGCCAGCCTGGTTTGCCCGGCTGCATCCGCGCCGGCAGACGCCGGTCAATTCAATCCTCTTTGTTGCCGTGCTGGTGATGGCGCTCATCCTGCTCAGCATGATGGGCGTGCGTGAACAGGAGGCTAGTCAGCTTCTGGGTGCGGCATCGATTGTTCATTACGCAATCGCTTATGTTGCCCTGTTTGCACTGCCGCTATTCGGACGAAGCGCATTGCGCAACGCGCTGCCGCAATGGGTGAGGCTGGCAGCACTGGCAGGATTGTTCTCCAGCGTAGTTTCACTGGTGATTGCCGTTTATCCCATTATTGACGTGACCAGCAGCAGCCTTTACGCCGCGAAAATCTGCGCTGTGGTGGTGGTAAGTAATATCGCAGGCGTGCTGATCTTTCGATCTGGAAGGAACAAGCGGACAGGCAGCCGTGGTTCAGGCCGCATTTGAATTTCTTGTGAGATTGGTAAGGTATAGGCACTGCGACCCGTCGATTTCCTTGCAGCGAAGCGCTACAAACTCATAAATTCTGCCCACCATGCTTCTTCCGCATCGCCGCCACCGATTTCACAATCAA
>DASXZE010000075.1:0-7039 GCA_036502105.1 Candidatus Angelobacter sp.
GCCGCGGTTGGTGGATTTTGAGAAGCGCATTGCCGGTGCGGGCTATGAAGAGATTGCGGCTGCGGGCGGCGGGATTCGGTCGAGTGTGGCGGCTGTCCGCAAGGCCAGCCGCAGTGAGCTCAGCAAGAAAGTGCTTGTAGCGCTGAATGCCATGCTGGAGCAGGGAACCAGCGTGGTGGAAGCGAAGTCCGGCTATGGCCTGACGCTGGAAGATGAGATCAAATCATTGGAGGCCATCCGCGATGCCGCGCGCCACTGGCCCGGTGAAGTGTCTGCGACATTGCTGGCTGCACACGTGGTCCCGCAGGAATATAAAGACAAGCCGGATGCCTATGTGCGGAAGGTCTGTGAAGAGATCATTCCGCTGGTAGCCAAAAAGAAGCTCGCTCAATATGTTGACGTGTTTTGCGAGCGCGGAGCTTTCACGCTGGAACAATCAGAAAAGATTCTGGCGGCTGCGCGCAAACATAAACTGGATACACGCGCGCACGTCTGCCAGTTCACGCCGTCGCGGTTAAGCAGCTTGCTCGGACACAAGCCAGCTTCGCTGGATCACATGGACTGCGTTCACAACGAAGACATCTCGCTTCTGGCTGGCGGCGACACAGTGGCTGTGCTGCTGCCGGGAGCGAATTATTTTCTTGGTCACAAAGAGTTTACAGACGCGCGCCGGTTGATTGATGCCGGAGTACCTCTGGCGCTGGCGACCGACTACAATCCTGGTACGTCACCCACGCCGAGCATGCCGTTTGTTATTTCTCTGGCCTGCACTCATATGAAGATGACACCGGCGGAGGCGATTGCCGCTTCGACCATCAACGCGGCGTGCGCTTTGCGGCTGCAAGAGCGTAAGGGCAGCGTTGAGGCGGGCAAAGACGCGGACATGGCGATCTTTGACGTGAAGGATTACCGCGAAATTGCTTATTGGTTTGCCTGGAACCGCTGTGTTGAAATGGTGGTTGCAGGGGAGAGAGTGCAGCGATAAATATGCCTTTTCAGGGGCTAAAGCCCAATTCTTTTTTTGCTCCGAACGGCACGGCTGAAGCCCGTGCCCTGATACGTAGCACAGTCTTGGTCGGCGCTATCCTTTTTGTCTGCTCGGCACTTCTCATTCCGTATCCGCTGGTTGCAATATCGACGCAAGAAAATCAAGAGCGCAATTCGCAGGCAGTGTCGCAGCCTGTCCAGATGCGGTCTGTTGCGCCTCAAGCTCAGTCAGCTATTGCGCCTCAGGCTCAGCCAGCCATTGCGACCCAAGCTCAGCCAACGCCAGAAGTAACAAGTCCTGTTACTGCAAGCCAAGCACAGCAGAGTGCTGGCGCATCGCAGACGCCCAAGAGCTTCGATGAAATCACAATCACCGCTGTGGGCGATGTGATGCTGGGAACCACTTTTCCTGATGACTCCACGCTGCCGCCGAATGATGGCGCTGATTTGCTGACTGAGGTCACGCCGTTTCTTAAACGCGGCGACATTGTTTACGGCAACCTTGAAGGCCCCCTCGTAGATGGTGGCGACTCGGCAAAGTGTCGCGGCAAGAAGATTGGGACGTGTTTTGCTTTTCGCGTGCCTACGCGCTATGGCAAGTATCTGAAAGATTCGGGATTCACCGCCATGGGATTGGCCAACAACCACGCCATGGACTTTGGCCTCGACGGTCGCGCCAGTTCTCGGCAGGTGCTGGATTCGGTGCAAATCGCGCACACGGGCGAGGTGGGGGATATTGCGCGGCTCATGGTGAAGGGCAGAAGAGTCGCGATTATTGCGTTCGCCACATATCCGGGAGCGTATAACTTTCTTGATCTGGATGAATCTCTGCAGACGATCCGTGCATTGAAAGAGGAATCCGATCTGGTGATTGTGGGCTTTCACGGTGGAGCAGAAGGCGCGACGCACCAGCACGTTCTGGAAGGCGACGAGACCTTTCTGGGTGAAGATCGCGGTGATCTGCGCAAGTTTACACATGCCGCGATTGACGCCGGCGCGGACATGGTCCTGGGCTCCGGGCCGCATGTTGTCCGGGCGATGGAGATATACCAGGGCAAGCTGATTGCGTATTCGCTGGGAAACTTTGCTACATACGGGCCATTCAATCTCAACGCAGAGAATGGATTATCACTGGTGCTGGAAGCGCATCTTGCGGCGGATGGAACGTTTCTGTGGGGCAAGGTTTATCCGGTGAAGCAGGAGAAGCCGGGCGGCCCGAAGATGGATGCGGAGATGAAGATCCTGCCGGTGTTGCAGTCGCTTTCCAGCGCGGACTTTCCGCAGACTGCGGTGGTGGTTGGACCGCAGGGTGACTTATGGCCGCCCGGCACGGAAACGCCATGCGGGAATGCCCCGGACCTGTTTGAGCAACGGTTTGGCGGTATCTCGTGTGGTATCTTCCCTTAATAGCTCTAGAACGCAGGTTTCAAGGCCGAATGATTAAACTAAAGATTGTATTGTCATTTATTTTATTGAACGGATTCATGATGGCAGGCGCGGCACAGCAGGAAAGCTTGTCGCCCGAATTGAAAGAGGCGGCGATGCACGATGCCGCTTGTACATCGCCAGTTGATGCGAAAGATAGTGAGCCCACGCTGACAGACGTTCCAATCCATTCCGGTGGACGAGATGCGGGAACGATTGTCGCGGTGCAGGGCGGGTGCCATTGCCAGGGGCCGAATTGCGATAGTCTGGTGTATCTGCACAATGGTCAGGGATACCGGCTGGCTTTGCATGAAAAATATGCCTCACTTCATCCCATGAAGATCGTCAAATTAGGTATGCCTTCTTTGACCGGGCAGTTTGAGATAAGTGATTTGAAAATGGAAACAACGGTTTATGACTGGGATGGCAAAGATTATCGGCCAAGTCTTTGCGCTACCGTAATCAAGGGCGGCAGAGTACCCCGGATCACGCAGCATCCCTGCAAAGCCGCGGCAAAGTAAAATACTTCTTCAGAACGCCGCAAGCCCCGAGTTCCAAGGAGAAAAATGTCACTACTGAAAAAACTCGTCTGGATCCTTCTTGTCTGCCTGCCATTGCTGGCCGGAGCGCAGCGCCTGCCTTACGGCGTGACTCCCAAGCACTATAGCCTGACCTTTACGCCGGATTTGCAGAAGGCGACTTTCACCGGCGACGAGACGATGGACGTGGAAGTAAACCAGCCGACCAATTCGATTACGCTCAACGCAATCGAGCTGG
The DNA here is from genome assembly GCA_036502105.1 of Candidatus Angelobacter sp. Taxonomy (GTDB): domain Bacteria; phylum Acidobacteriota; class Terriglobia; order Terriglobales; family Acidobacteriaceae; genus Angelobacter. The sequence goes on from DASXZE010000075.1 coordinate 3,190, forward strand.
AGCTTGGGGAAACAACGGTCACGCAGGACGGCAAAACTCAGACGGGGCAATGGACTTTTGCCCCGGAAAAAGAACAGGCCACGCTCACTGTGGCCGATATTATGCAGCCGGGAGCGGTGAGCGTCCACGTGAAGTTCACGGGCATACTGAATGACAAGCTGCGCGGCTTCTATCTGGCAAAAAGCAAAGACCGCAATTACGCGACTACACAGTTTGAGAATACTGATGCGCGTCGCGCGTTTCCTTCTTTTGACGAGCCTGCATTCAAAGCAAAGTTTGACATAGTGCTGGTCGTGGACAAAGGCGATACGGCCATCTCCAACGGGCGCATTATTTCTGACACGCCCGGGCCGGTGGACGGGAAACATACAATCCAGTTTGCCACGTCACCGCAGATGTCAACGTATCTAGTAGCGATGGCGGTCGGTGATTTTGAGTGCAATGAAGGCTCTTCAGACAATATTCCCATACGCGTTTGCGGCACTCCGGACAAAAAGCCGCTGGGCACAGCAGCCGTGCGCTATGCCGCCGAGATATTGAAGTTCTATAACCAGTATTACGGCATTCCTTACCCGTTTGGAAAGCTCGATATTGTCGGCCTGCCGGATTTTGAAGCGGGTGCCATGGAAAATACCGGCGCAATTTTTTATCGCGAATCACTGCTGTTTATCGATGACAAGAATTCGTCAGTGGAATCACATCACGCGGTTTTTGAAGTGCTGGCGCATGAGATGGCGCACCAGTGGTTTGGCGATCTGGTGACGATGAAATGGTGGGACAACATCTGGCTTAACGAAGGTTTTGCCACATGGATGGCATTCAAACCGTCGCAGGCGCTGCATCCGGAATGGAATGGCACGCTGGACGCCGTGCAGGCTACGGACAAGGCGCTTACGCTGGATGCGCTGGTGAATACGCATCCGATTCGCGTAAAAGCGGAGACGCCAGATGAGATCAACGAATTATTTGATCCGATTTCTTATGAGAAAGCCGGATCAGTCCTGCGCATGGTTGAGGCGTATGTGAGCCCGGAGGTTTTCCGCCGGGGCGTAAATGTTTATCTGCGACGGTTCAGTTATGGCAACGCCACGGCAGAGGATTTCTGGGGCGCGGTGGCTGCGGCATCGGGGCGTCCGGTGGATAAAATCATGCCCACGTTTGTTGACCAGCCGGGAGAGCCGCTGGTGACGGTGAAATCAACGTGCGTGACTCCGCCCGCGGTGAAAGAAGCGCCGGTACGGAGGAAATCGAAGCGCGCGCGCCGCGCGCCGGTGCAGCCGCAACCCAAGACGCTGGTAACCGCAACCCAGCAACGCTTCTGGGCTGACCCTTCTGCGGCACCCAAAAAAGACCAGACATGGATGTTGCCTGTATGCATGAAGCTGGGCGGCGCCAAACCTTTCTGCCAGATCCTGAGCGAGAAAGAGCAGACGCTGCCGGCAGCAGGCTGTTCACCGTGGGTGTTTGTGAACGGAAGCGCCGCGGGCTATTACCGCACGCAATATGACAAAGCCGATTTGCAGAAATTGATTGGTGTGGCCAGCACGGAGTTAACCACTGCGGAAAGAATCATGCTGCTGCGGGATGAGGGTGCGCTGGTGGGTTCCGGGCAGGAAAACCTGGGGACCCTGCTTGACCTGGTGGCTGCTGTGAACCAGGATGCGGAGCGCAATGTGGTGATAAGCTACGCGCCCACGCTGGACTACATCAATAGTTATCTGCTTCAGGGCGATGAGGCAGGGCCGTTTCGCGCATGGGTGCGCTCGAACTTTCAACCCATGATGACGAAGATTGGCTGGACGCCCGCTGCCAATGAAAGCCCAGACACACATACACTGCGCGGCGCGTTGATCGATATCCTGGGAACTATTGGAGAGGACCCGGAAACAATCCGGCAATCTGCGCGACTGGCACAGCAATACCTGAAGTCTCCTGACTCTGTGGACGCCAGCATGGCCGGCAACGTGTTGTCTGTAGCCGCCCGTTTTGGGGATGAAGTGCTGTACGGGCAATATGTGGCTGCGCTGGGCCAGATGCATTCGCCGGAGCAGTATTACAACGTGGCGAGGGCGCTGGCGGATTTTCGCGATCCCAGGATTGTTGAGAAAGTGCTGGCAATGACCGTTTCCGACGAAGTGAGAACGCAGGATGCGGCGCGCCTTATGGGCGCAGTGCTGGGCAATACGGACAACCAGAAGGTGGCGTGGGCATGGATCAAGGCGAACTGGCCGGCGGTGGAAAAGAAAACCACCATGTCGAGCGGGGGCGCGATTGTGGGCGCGACGGGATCATTTTGCAGCGCAGAGATGCGTGATGATGCTCAGAGTTTTTTTACCCAGCACAAACTTGCTTCAACAGAGCGAGGGGTGAAACAGGTCTATGAGGCCGCCGATAGTTGCATAAAGAAGCGCCCGCGGTTGCAGGGAGAGCTGGCGCAGTGGCTGAAACAACACTAAACCATTTGGTAAGTTGGCAAATTGGTAATTTGGTAAATATAAGGCTTGCCGCGGATCGGCGCGGATGAACGCGGATCAGGATAGAGAGAGCCTGCATATATGCAAATACTGATTAGTGAACTGGCAGCAGATACCTGATATTGAGACTGCGCCAGTGCTCATCATGCTTTCGCAATAAAGTTGCTTTGCAGCGTGAGCACTGGATGCTGAGCGTATTTGGAGCGCTCCAATTCAGCGTGATTGAGGCATCGGCGGCATCCTGTTCAACCTGAAAAATTTCTCCTTCATCGGCCATGCCGGAGAAGAAGCCTACTTTTAAATCATCGGCTGCGGGCCGCACGTTTACGTGCGTAAGGAATGGCGCTTCCGGGCCGCAGCGGCGCTCCATTACAGCGGCTGTCCACTGCTTATTCGAGTTGGTTGACTCGGCCACCAGCCGGTCAGTGCAGCGCGGAAGCATGTGCAGATATACGGCTGAGAGCACGGCGAACATCACCAGCATCACGCCGCCGTAAACGAACGAGCTGAAGACCATTTTGCGGGCAAAGGGATCCATGGATTATTCGCCGGCCAGTTGCAGGCGAGAGCGGATTTCACGCCAGAGCTCTGCGCGTCCGTCACCGGTTTTGGCGGAGTAGGGAAGAGGCGGCGCAATTTCATGGTCACGCGCCAGTGTGGCCAGCGCACTCTTCAACTTGTTGCTGGAAAGCTTGTCAGCCTTGGTGGCGACCACCAGATAATCACTGCCGGCGGCGCGAAAGAAGTCAATCAACTGGCGGTCAGGCGGCTGCGCAGGAATGTTGGCATCAATCAGCACGATGGAGAGCGCCAGCGCTTCACGCTCCTGCAGATAAGGCTCAATGAACCTGGGCCACTCGGCGGAAATTTCCTTTGAGAGCTTGGCGTATCCATAGCCCGGCAGATCCACCAGCAACATTTCAGGATACGGCTGGTTGGGCTTGGCATACAGGCCGATGAAGTTGATGGTGCGCGTACGCCCGGGAGTGGAACTGACGTGCGCCAGCTTCTGGCCCAGCAGGGAGTTGATCAGGCTGGACTTGCCCACGTTGGAGCGGCCCAGAAAGGCAAATTCCGGCGGGCCTTCCGGGGGGAAGAACTTGGGATCAGCAGCAGAGGTTAGAAACTTGGCGATGATGGGCTTCATTTGGTAAGAACCAGTTTAACGGAAGTGCGGTTTTACCGCAGAGGCATCGCCGTCATCAGAAGGGCAATTTTCACCACGGAGACACGGAGACACGGAGAAACCGGGATGATGGCGCGGCATGGGAAGAAAGTCTCACCGCGGAGGCTCGGAGAAAAAAGAGGGAAGTGTCTTTTCCGTTCCTTTAAGCCGCGGGATAGCAGTTTATCCATGTAAAAAGCCTGCTCTTACG
>DASXZE010000076.1:0-11598 GCA_036502105.1 Candidatus Angelobacter sp.
AAGGTTGGCGTGCTTCAGGCCCACGGTTTTATAGGCTTCACGCTTATCGTCGATGAGAAGAGGGAAGTCGATACCGGTTTTTTCGCGGAAGAAGCCGGCATACTTGGCGTCTCCCAGCCCCACTACGGCGATGCTGGCGTCTTTTTCCTTGAAGGCAGCTTCTGATGCGCGCAACTGCGCGACATGCTCTCCGCAGAAGATTCAACCATAATGCCGCAGGAAAACAATCACGGCCGGCCCTTTTTCCCAGAGAGAGCCCAGGCGCGTGGTCTTGCCTTCAGGATCAGGGAGCGTGATGTCGGCGAGCTTGCTGCTATAGGATTCGGCCATGCCGGACATTCTCTTGTGCGCTGGTGCCGCTGTCAAGAGAAGACGGGTTGCCGCAGATCTGCGCAGATGGTCGCAGATCAAGTTCAAACCCTTACCACGGATGAACACGGATTTCCCGGAATAGATCAACACGGATCAGCGGATTCGAGCCCAAAATTGTTAAGGGACCATGAATGGCGTGGATGCAGCTCCATCCATATATATAAGGATGCGCTGAGAAGGCGTCTAAGGTTCCCGCAGACTGAACGGCCATTCATTCCTGGCTTCCTTGTGCTATTCTTGGCCCGCTATGCGTGAACTTAAAGGTGCAGTTGCAGTGATAACCGGAGCGGCTTCTGGCATTGGCCGCGCCCTGGCTGTTGATCTGGCGAAGCTGGGCGCTCAACTGGCGCTGGCTGACATGAACACTGCCGGACTGGAAGAGACACGCAAGCTGCTGGGCGATGCGGTGGCCCGCACTTACACCGTGGACGTATCTAAAGCTGCGGCGGTGGAAGACTTTGCGCAGCGGGTGCAGCAGGATTTTGGGCGCGTTTCATTGCTGGTGAATAACGCCGGCGTCGCGCTGATGGGAACGTTTGCTGAGGTTTCCATAGAAGACATGCAGTGGCTGGTGGGGATCAACTTCTGGGGCGTGGTCCACGGCTGCAAGTTCTTTATGCCCATGCTGGCGCGCGAGGCCGATGCGCACATCGTGAACGTATCGAGCATCTTTGGGCTGATTGGCCCGCCGGGACAGACTGCCTATGCCGCCAGCAAGTTTGCTGTCCGCGGATTCAGTGAATCATTGCGGGAAGAGTTGCGACAGGGGACGGCGATTCAGGTCACGTCGGTGCATCCGGCGGGAATTGCCACGCCGATTGCGCAGACGGCGCGTGCCGCAGTGAGCGTGACAGAAGCCGCACGCAAGGAAGCGGCAAAATATTTTAAGAAGGTGGCGGTGATCACGCCGGAAGAAGCGTCGCGGGTGATAGTGCAGGGAATTCTGGGGAATAAGAATCGCGTGCTGATTGGCGCGGACGCTTATCGCGTGGACCGGCTACAGCGCCTCTTTCCCGCCAAAGCCAGCGCCATGTTTGCCAACTGGCTGGCGAAGCGGACGGGACGAAAGCAGCCATCCCAGTCGGCTAAAAAAGCCTAGAACGCTGCCTGATCGTCGACGTGAAAGCCGGTTCTGATGGCCAGCCTATGCCTGCAGGATTTCCGCTTTGCGTGGCTGTAATTCGTCCCCACTGCGGCGCTGTTTTGACAATTCTTTCCCGCGGCTGCATAATTCCACCCGGCCAAGAGTGCTTTAGCTGATACGCACAATAAAAAAATCTGATGCACAAATGGCTTTTTTACCATAGAGTGTCCGTGACTACTTTTGCGCCTAATTTTTTTAGCCTGATGGCTGAATGGTGTTAAGTATGCGTCCCACGGGCGTTTTATAAGCATAGTAAGGTTCGGATTGAAAAAGGCGTTCAGCGCGATCATGTGTGATAATACTCAGCCGATGAAGGGCGCTAGAACTATTCGTTTGATGAATGAGCACTCATTCACGCTTTTACTGGCTTTTCAGCTCGCACTCGTCGAGCGAAAATCCGTGACCATTTCCTCACGCTTCGCCACTGCAATCTTGGAGGGTTTATGAGGTCGAGAGTCCAGTTGTTGAGAATCATTTTTGCGTGCCTGCTGCTTACCGGCATGGTTTACGCACAGGGCGTCGGTGCTTCCGGCGAAATACGCGGCACAGTCACTGACCCGTCTGGAGCCGTTGTAGGCAACGCTTCCATCACGGCCACGGACATAGATAAAGGAATCAAACACACGGTGGCCTCTGACAACAACGGCCAGTTCCATCTGGCTGCACTGCCCCCGGCCAGATACAGCGTGAGCGTATCGAAGTCAGGCTTTCAGTCTGAAGTGGCGAAAAATGTAGTGGTGAACGTCGGCCAGACCAGCACGGTCGATTTCCCCATGAAGGTATCGCAGGTCTCAGAGCAGGTGGAAGTCACGGCTGAGCCTCCGGTAGTTGAGACGGAAAGAGGCGCGCAGGCGAACGTGATAAATGAACAGACGATTCGCGAACTGCCCATCAACCGTCGCGACTATCTCACGTTTACGCTGCTCGCGCCTGCAGTGTCGGATTCCACTCGTCTCGCTGGCGATCAGGATTTTCGCGTGAAGCAGACGCCCCAGAGCGGACTCTCTTTCTATGGCAGCAATGGCCGTGGAAACTCAGTAACCGTGGACGGCGGCGAAGTAAATGACGATGCTGGCGGTGTCCGGCTCAATATTTCGCAGGATGGCGTTCAGGAATTTCAGATTAACCGCAGCAATTACGGAGCTGAGCTGGGCGGCGCCAGCGGCGCAACCATCAACATCGTAACTAAATCCGGCTCCAACGATGTTCACGGCACGCTCTTTGGCTACTTCCGCAATGACGCGCTGGATGCGGCGAATCCGTTTTCTATAACCCAGGCGCTGGCGCCAGGGCAGACATTCGATCCTGCCGCGCCTGACGTTCAAGGTGTTCACACAAAAGATTCGTTGACGCGCGAACAGTTTGGCGGCTCCATTGGATTCCCGCTCAAGAAGGATAAAACTTTCTTGTATAGCTCCTTCGAAGGACTCGTGGGCGACGCACAAAATGCGGTGCCGTTGCTGACCAATACCAGTATTTTCCGGCCGCAGGGACTAAATTCAGGTAATGATCAGGTTTCAATTTTTCAAGGATTGGCGGCAACACCAACGGTTGTTCCGTGCATAAATAATCCTGACGGAACAGTCACGCCTCTGCCCGGCCCAATATGTGCGGGTGTTCTGCAGAGTTTGTTGACCGTAAATCCAACGGCCAACCTCGTGCCAATTCTTGGACCGGTACAAGGTCCTCTCCAGACGGCAAGAAACGCCTACACTGTTGGACAATTTGAAACCAACGGCGGTCTTTTTCCTTATGACAACCGTCTTTATCTGGCTTCAACCCGGCTTGATCACCAGTTTAGTGATCGCAACCAGGTTACGTTGCGCTATAGCTTCGGCCATGACCTTGAACAAAACCCTGACGTGCAGTCTCTCACCGGATTTTCACGTGGCAGCGATGTCAAAGCTTTTGACAATACGATCCTGGCTTCATGGTTCCATCAGTTCAGCGGACGCACCCTGAATGACGCTCATGTGCAATGGAACTATTCCAACTTTGATGTGATTCCAAACAGCCCGGGCCAGGTAGGACTTGATATTCCCGGCTTCGGCAATCTGGGCACGCAAATCTTCCTGCCCAGCTTGACCATCATGCGGCGCTATGAGTTTGCTGATAACGTCACTCTTATTCGCGGCAAGCACACCTTCAAGTTTGGCGGCGCAGAACTCTATCGCGGAAACCACTCAGAGTCGCACACGTTCTTTCCTGGACGATTCGTTTTTGGTAACCTCCCGGGTTCACTGCTTAGTTCTTGCCTGGCAAACCCATCTGGACCTATCACCGGAAATCCACTGACCACTGGCTGTGGTATTGCCGGTGCCCCCTTGAGTCCCGCGGGCATCAACTCAATTCAATCAGTTTCCCTCGGCTTGCCCCAGTTTTATCAACAGGGTTTCGGCAACCCCATCTATAACTACCCGCGGCCGTTTACCTCTGGGTTTGTGCAGGACCAATGGCAGGTGTCTCCAAACCTCACCTTTAACATCGGTGTTCGTTACGAGCTTGATTCGCAATTTGGTCCCATCAACACAGATAAAAACAACTTCGCACCGCGTGCTTCAATCGCCTGGGATCCTTTCAAAGATCACAAGACTGTCGTTCGCGCTGGCTATGGAATTTTCTATTCACCCATCTACGGTCAGATTGACGACGTAGTCCAGACGCTTGGCTTGGTGAACGGCATTCGTCCTATCGCGCAGGTATTTGTACCTATCACCGCCACTGGACCGTCGCTTCCAGGTTCTTGCCAGCCGAGTGGTATCCTGAATACTCCATGCATCTTCCAAACTCTGTTCGCGGAAGGAGCAATTCAGTGCAGCACGCCTGCGGCAGGCAATGCAGCGTGTATTACGCCGGCAAATCTCACGCAGTTCGGCATCAACGTTACCAACTCTGGTCCCGTGACTCCAGGTTCAGCGCTCTTTAGCGCGCAACCGGGTTACAGAAATCCATACTCGCAGCAGGCTGAGTTGGGCATTGAGCATGAAATTGCAAAGGGTTGGGCTGTATCCCTGAGCGGCATTTACGTTCATACAATCGGCCTTCCAGTTGCCATCGATACCAATGCAAACACGCTCGCGCCTTTCGTTAGCGTTCCGCTGGCCAACGGCAGCACAGCTACTTTCCGCAGCTGGGCTGCAACTGCAACCGGCCCATGCTCTGGAACACCCAACCCTTGCTTCAACAATCCATTGCTGCTGCAAAACAACGTTTATTCGTCCGTGGGTTCTGCCCTCTATGAAGGCGGCATCCTGGAAGTGAAGAAGCGCTTCAGTTCGCACTTCTCAATACTGGCGAATTACACATACAGCAAGGCCTTTGATGACACCACTGACTTCAACAGCGACTTTGGTCCCGTGGACAACACAAACCTGGCTGGCGAACGTTCACTCTCTAGCTTTGATCAGCGGCATAAAGTCGTATTCGCCACCATTGCTGACACCGGCAATTTCGGCGGACGCATCTTCTCTGGCTTCCAGCTGGCGCCCATCTTCCGTTACAACAGCGGCCATCCTTTTGACCTGCTCGCTGGTGCGGACGTAAACGGCGATAATCATTCCACCAATGATCGTCCTATCGGCGCAGCGCGCAATACCGGTCTGGGTCCTGATTTCATTGACTTTGACATGCGTATTACGCGTCGCTTCAAAATGGGAGAAAAAGCCAGCCTGCAGCTGCTTGCGGAAGGCTTCAACCTGTTCAACCGCACGAACTTCGCCAGCGTGAATAATGTGGTCGGCCCCAGCTTTGGCTTGCCTGCCGCTTTAGGCGGCACTGGCGCTACCACGTTCAACGTATCAGGCAGCAGCGCACTGAGCCCCAGCACTCCGCTTGGCTTCACTTCTGCATTCCCGATGCGCCAGTTGCAGTTGGGCGTACGCATTGGTTTCTAACTCTTAACCTGAAATGGCGGAGGCGGCCATGTCGCCTCCGTCATTTTTCTTTTTGCGCACGAGCCGCTGATTTACCTGCGGTATTTTCATTCGTTTACTTTGCGCCTCGCATGCCCGTCGCCCCCCATACCCCGTCCAGTGTTAACCAGACTCGCCAGCTGTCAGGTGCTCAGGCCGTAATCGCCTCCTTGCTGCGGCACGGCATCACCGCGGGCTTTGGCATTCCCAGCATTCACAATATCCCGCTGTATGATGTGCTGCGCCAGACTCCTGAATTTCACCATTGGATCGTGCGTCATGAACAGGCTGCCGGATTTGCCGCTGATGGCTTTCATCGCCACAGCGGACAGATAGCTGTTGTCTTCGCCTCCACCGGCCCGGGCAATCTTTTTACTCTTGTCCCTTTGCTGGAAAGCCTGCAGACCAATACGCCCGTGCTCTTGATCGGCGCCAACATCGCTTCATCGCTGTTGGCGAAAACCGGGGGCGCTCTGCATGAAACTCCCGACCAACTGGAGATCATCCGTCCGCTTACCCGTTTTGCCCGGCGCGTGTCGAGCCCCGCGGAAATCACTACCGCCATGGACCAGGCCGTGGCGATGTTTCACAGCTCAATGCCCGGCCCGGCCTTCATTGAAATTCCGCACGATCTATTTCATGCGACCGTTGATCTCGCTTCCTCAGATGCTGAAGCGGCGCACAAATCAGTACCAGCCGCTTCCCCGGGAGAAACAGAGAGCGCCAGCCGCCAGATCACAGAAAGCCGCAAGCCTGTAATTCTTGTTGGTGCAGCCGCGCGCAATTCTGTTGCGGAAATTCGCCAACTGGCAGAGCTTCTTCAGTGTCCGGTCTTTACCACCACCAGCGGGAAGGGAATCTTTCCCGGTGATCATCCGCTTTCTCTTGGCTGCATCTCGCGCCTGGGGGCCGTGCAGCACGTTCTTCTTGAAAGCGATTTGCTGCTCTCTTTCGGTGCGCGCCTCATTGAATTTGATACCGGCCGCTTCGCTCTGAAATTGCCGTCGCCGCACCTTCAAGTTGTCGCGGACCGCGCGTATCCCGGCGATAGAATTCCGTCCACGCTTGTCATCGGCGATATCGCGGCCACCGCCCAATCATTCGCCAAGAATATCTCAGCCCGCTCGCCATGGTGCAACATCGCTGAAGCCAAGGCCCAGGAATCACAACGTCTGGAAGCGTTAAATCAAGAGAGCTATGCCGCGCTCCAACTGCTGCGTTCATCCATGGATCGCCATGATGTGCTAACGAACGACCAATCCATTCTGAATTACTGGGCCTCTGCATTTTTTTCTGTGCTTGAACCCGGAACTTTCATCTATCCGCTTGGCTCAGGGACACTTGGCTACGGATTGCCTGCCGCCATCGGCGCTGCCTGTGCCGCGCGCCAGTCCGGTGATGCCCGCAAAATCATCTGCATCGCCGGCGACGGTGGTTTTCAATATACGCAGCATGAATTGGCCACGCTGGCGCAGTACGAATTGCCAGTCAAAATTATTCTGGTCAATGACGAATCCTATGGCGTCATTGCGTTCCTTCAGCGCTCCATGTTCGGCCATACCCACGAAATCAAGCTCAAAAATCCTGACTTTTGCTGCGTGGCGGAAGCCTATGGAATCACCGCCATGCGTGCTGCATCCTTGGCAGAGTTGCAGCAGAAAATGCCTGAATGGCTGAACGTCTCAGGCCCAGCGCTGCTGGAGTGGCGCACTCAACTCAAAGCGCCCTGGGAAGCAGGGGCCATTCCCCGGCCGGCAGGCATTGCTCCAAAAACAGCGCCAAAAAATTCATAACGATTCAAATTCAAGGAGACCAGACCGCTCATGTCCGCACAGGAAGCCTCAAAGACGGTAAAACAACTTTTTGATCTGACCGGCCGCGTTGCCATTATTACCGGCGGTTCCATCGGACTAGGTCGCCAGATGGCGGAAGCTCTGGCTGAGATGGGAGCCAGTCTGGTTTTGTGCGCGCGCAAAAAAGAGCGTTGTGAAGAAGCCGCGCACGAGCTGGAAAAATTCGGTGTTCGCACCTTGGCCCTTGCCTGCGACGTAAAAGACCAGGCCAGCGTTGAGCAGCTCATCGCCACCACGGTTTCTGAATTCAAGCGCATTGACGTTTTGATCAACAATGCCGGAATCTCCTGGGGCGCGCCCACTGAGTCCATGACTCTGGCCGAGTGGAACAAGGTCATGGAAACCAACCTCACCGGCACTTTTCTCTGCGCCCAGGCCGCCGGCAAAATCATGCTCAAGCAGCAGAGCGGCAAGATCATCAACATGGCTTCCGTCTCCGGACTGAAAGGCGCGCCGCCGGAGGCCGTGGAGGCCATCGCCTATCATGCCAGCAAGGGCGGAGTGATTTCATTCACACGCGATCTCGCTGTCAAATGGGCGCGGAAAAATATTCAGGTCAACGCCATTGCTCCCGGATGGTTTCCCACCCACATGTCAGACAAAGTGATTGAACACAAAAAAGATTATCTGCTCAGCCATATTCCGGCGCGGCGCTTTGGCACGGATTATGATCTGAAAGGCGCTGCGGTATTTCTTGCGTCAGATGCATCCGCGTATGTCAACGGCCACATCCTTGTAGTGGATGGAGGCCAGTGCGCTTAAGCCACTGAGGTCCTTATGATTATTCCTCTTACGCCTTTACGGTTCCTCCGTTATGTTTCGCAGCAATATCCCAGCCGCACCGCCGTGGTCTGCGGTGACCTGCGTTTTACCTACGCGCAATTTTCTGATCGCACCGCGCGCCAGGCCGGCGCATTGCTCTCGCTGGGCATCAAGCCGGGCGATCGTGTTGCGTTTCTCAGCGCGAACTGTCACCGCCTGCTGGAAGGCTATTATGGCGTGATTGAAGCCGGCGGCGTTCTGCTGCCGCTCAATATCCGTCTGGCCTCGCAGGAACTGGCTTACATACTCAATGATTCCGGCGCCACCGTACTCCTCTTTGAAGAGCAGTTCATTCCGCTGGTTGAGTCCTTCCGCAATGATCTAACGTCAGTCAAATCTTTTGTCCCGCTTGATTTCGAGCCCAACGCTCCCTGGATGGTCCAGCAGAACTATGAGAACCTGCTGGCCTCAGCCACGCCGCACCGTGCGGACGTAACACAGGTGGACGAAAACTCCCTGGCCGAACTTTTCTATACCAGCGGCACCAGCGCCAACCCCAAGGGCGTGATGCTCACGCATCGCAATATTTATCTGCACGCCCTCAATGTGGCCGTGAATGTTGGCACCAATAGCAGCTCGGTGGAACTGCACACCATACCGCTATTTCATGCCAACGGATGGGGCGTGGCACATTCGCTCACCTATGTCGGCGGCAAGCACGTGATGATGCGAAAGTTTGAAACCACTGAGGTCTTCCGCATGATTGAGCGTGAAGGCGCGCAGTCTTTAAGCGTGGTGCCAGCCATGGCTACCGCGCTGGTGAACTGTCCTGAGCGGCCCAAATTCAATCTAAAAAGCCTGCAGCGGATAAGCATCGGCGGCGCCGCATCTTCACCCACGCTGGTGCGTGAAGTGGAAGAGAAGCTGGGCTGCGCCTGCTACTCCGGCTACGGACTCACTGAGACTGCTCCCGTGCTGACCACAGCTCGCATGAAAGAAGGGCTCAATTGGCAGGGGACAACGCGCTATGAAAAGCTGGCCAGCACCGGCCACGCAATTCCCGGAGTCGAAATACGCGTGGTCGATCCTGAAGGGAATGACGTGCCGCGCGATGGCCAGAGCATTGGAGAAATCGTCGCGCGCAGTGACGGTGTGATGGAAGGCTACTGGAAACAGCCTGAAGCCACGGCAGAAGTCATGCGCGGCGGCTGGTTCCACACCGGCGACATGGCCACCATGGACGAAGATGGCTACGCCCTGATCGTCGATCGCAAGAAAGACATCATCGTAAGCGGCGGCGAAAATATCTCTTCGCTCGAAGTTGAGAAGGCCATGCTGGCGCATCCCGGCATTTATGAGGTGGCCGTGATTCCCGTGCCTGACGCCAAGTGGGGAGAAGTGCCGCGCGCGCTGGTAGTCATGAAGCCCGGTGTCACCGCGACAGAGAGCGAATTGCTGGAATTCTGCCGCGGCCGGCTCACGCACTATAAATGCCCGCGCACCGTTGAATTCATTGACACGCTGCCCCGGACAGGTACCGGCAAAGTCCTGAAAAAAGAGCTGCGCAAAAAATACTGGTCAGGAACAGAAAGTATCCGCCCGGAATTTGCGACCAAAAAATAAATCTTCACCACGGAGGCACGGAGACACAGAGCGCAGCAGGAAATGATTGAAAAATTGCTGCAGCTAAAAGCAGTTTTAATAGCGATAAAAAATCATAGGGCGCTAATTCTTTAATTGTTAGATTTTGGTTTTCTCCGTGCCTCCGTGGTGAAGATTTAGTTTTCAAAGAGAGAACATGCCCAAACGCACCCTCAACGCGCCATCCTCGCTCAAAGACCTGATCAGCCAGGAGATCGCCGTCACTGATTGGTTCAACATCACGCAGCAGAGAATCCAGCAATTCGCTGACGCCACGCTCGATCACCAATGGATTCACGTTGACGAAGAACGCGCCCGCCTGGAATCGCCATTCGGCGCGCCCATCGCGCATGGCTTTCTCACGCTCTCCCTGCTTTCGCACTTTATGCATGAAGCGTTTGGATTTGAACAAGGCTTGCGTCTGGCGGTGAATTACGGGCTCAATCGTGTGCGCTTCGTCTCGCCGGTCAAGGCGGGATCCAATATCCGCGCGCGCGTAACGCTGCAGTCGCTCAAAGACGTTCCGCCAAAAGGTATGGAAGCGGTGTTCAATGCCACCATAGAAGTGGAAGACGCAGAGAAGCCCTGCTGCGTGGCCGAGTGGGTCGTGCGCTATTACCAATGAACTGAAACGTCTACCTACAACCCCGTTTTTTCAGTGGCCTTCAACCCCACCCTCATCAGCGTCTTGGCCACTTCGCCCAGCGCGGCAAAGCGCTCGTCTTTGGTGAAGCCGTGAAAATAGCGGTAATAAATCTGCTGGATAATCACTGCCAGCTTGAACATGGCAAACACATAATAAAAAGTGATTCCAGAAAGATCGCGCCCGGTTTTCTCCGCGTAGCGTTGCGCCAATGCGGCGCGACGAAGCATCCCCGGATCATTCGTCGGCCCCCAGCGTATCGTCTGCATCTCTGGCGAATCGTCAGGATCAACCCAGTAAGCCAGCGCAGCGCCCACGTCCGTCAGCGGATCGCCCAGCGTACACATCTCCCAGTCAAGCACGGCTTTGATCTGCGTAACGTCTGACTGGTCAAGCACCATATTGTCAAACTTATAGTCATTGTGGACGAGCGTGGCATCGCTGTGCGCCGGCATGTGCTCGCGCAGCCACGCAGAGAGCGGCTCCACTTCCGGCAGTTCGTGCGTTTTCGATCCCTGATAGCGCTCCATCCAGCCGCGCACCTGTCGCTCCAGATAGCCTTGTGGTTTGCCCAACTCGCCGAGCCCCAGCGCTTTGTAATCCAGGCTGTGCAAGGCAGCAAGGTTATCAATAAAAGATTCGCTCAGCTTCCGCGCCGTCTCGGGCGGCAGCCTGAATTCGGCTGAGAGATTCCTGCGCAGAATCACGCCGCGCACGCGCTCCATCACATAAAACGGCGCGCCCAGTATTGATTCGTCCGTGCAGTAAATCAGCGGCTTAGGCGTGGGATATGCCGAATGCAGCTTGGCCAGAACATGATATTCGCGCCCCATGTCATGCGCGGATTTTACCTTGCTGCCAAACGGAGGACGCCGCAGCACCATCTCATTTTCGCCCAGAGCAACAGAGTAAGTCAGGTTCGAATGCCCACTGGGAAATTGTCTTACCACCATCGCGCCACTGAGGTCGGGCAACTGTGCGCGCAGATATGGCTCCAGCTTGGCCATGTCCAGTTCTTCGCCCTGGCGGACAGGCTTTGAGCTGTCCTGCATCGCGTCCGCGACAGAGAAATTATTTTTGCCTTCAACTGACATCGATGTGCGTCCTCATCTATTACACAGTTCCGATCTACCGATGCGTAAGAAACTCCGGATCAGTAAAGTGCGGAGTGTTGTTGTATGAGCTCAGGGTAAATCTTCCCGGAGAGAAAAGAAATTCGCTGAATGAGCCGTTGCGCACCATCCATGCGGCTTTCAACGTGGCTTCCGTGGA
>DASXZE010000077.1:0-9826 GCA_036502105.1 Candidatus Angelobacter sp.
AGAGAAAGACGCCGATCATCGCCATTTCCAGCAGCAGGATCAGGACGAAGAATTCTTTTACGCGGTCATGAATCGATTTCCATGAAACCAATATGCTCAGCGGAACCAGGAATGTGGTGAGCACCACCAGCCACAGAGAGATTCCGTCAGCGCCCAGGTGGTAGTGGATGGTCTGCCCAATCCAGTTGTGATTTACCTGAAACTGGAAGCCTGAGTCGGTGTAGTTGTAGTGAATCGGCAGGGCGAGTGACAGAACAAACGTGACAATGGAGATGGCCAGCGCAGCCCAGCGCAAAGTATTGTCATTGCGGGGCATGAGCATCAGCGCCAGCGCGCCTACTGCGGGAAGGAATGTGACTAGCGTGAGAATTGTGTCACTCATTTACCCACCCCCAGCCAGACCATGTAAGCAATGACCACCGCACCGCCGATGGCCACCCATGCAGCATAAGAGCGTATGTTGCCAGATTGCATCTGCCGCAGCTCATTGCCAATGCCTTTGGACGCGCTGCCTGCGCCGTTGACCAGCCCATCGATCACGCCTTGGTCAATGCCTTTCCACAGAACGACCGTGGAAAGCGCGAGCAGCGGTTTGACGAAGATCGCGCCATAGCCTTCATCAACATAATATTTGTGCAAGACCATCATGTAGATGCCGTGCATTTTTGAGGTGATCTTGTCAGGTAGCTCTCGCTGTTTGTAATAGAGGAGCCACGCAAAGAAAAGTCCAAGCGCTGCTACACCCACGGAACTGCCAGCCAGTAATAATTCTTCACCCGGTTTTTCCTGAGCCGCTTCGTCTGCGTGCGAGGCGGTGGCATCGTGTTCTGCTCCAGTTGCTTCACCGGCGACAGCTGGGCCTGATTGCATTACCGGCGAGAGGAAGTGCTCAATCTCGTTGTGTCCATGCAGGAATTCAGGGACGCCAACCCAACCACCGATAACCGAGAGCACTGCGAGAACCACCAGAGGACCAAGCATGACCCATGGAGATTCGTGAACGCCGCCGTGTCCGTGACTGTCGTCGCCATGACCGCTAGCGTGAGGATCTGCGCCGTGCGCCGGAGCCGCATGTGCCGGAGCTAAAGCGTGTGCGTCGCCAAGATCCGCGTCTGGTTTGTATTCCCCAAAGAACGTCATGAACCAGAGGCGGAACATGTAAAACGAGGTGAGCCCGGCAGTGAGGAAGCCGACGGCCCAGATCACAGGTCCGCCGTAAGGACTGTGGAAGGCTGCACCAAGAATCTGGTCCTTACTAAAGAAGCCGGCAAACGGTGGAAAGCCAGCAATGGCAAACGTGGCGATAGTCACAACCCAGAAGGTGACAGGAATCTTGGTGCGCAGGCCGCCCATGCGGCGCATGTCCTGTTCGCCGCCCACGGCGTGAATCACCGAGCCAGCGCCAAGGAAGAGCAGTGCTTTAAAGAACGCGTGGGTCATCAGGTGGAAGATACCAGCCGAGTATGCAGCTACGCCGCAAGCCAGGAACATGTATCCAAGCTGTGAAACGGTGGAGTAAGCCAGAACGCGTTTGATGTCCGTCTGCGCCAGGCCCATGGTGGCGGCAAAGATTGCGGTGAGGCAGCCGATGATCGCAACAATTTCCAGCGCGTGCGGCGCAAGATTGAAGATGGCATGTGAGCGGGCAATCATGTAGATGCCGGCCGTGACCATGGTCGCCGCGTGGATCAAAGCGGAGACAGGCGTGGGGCCTTCCATGGCGTCTGGCAGCCAGACGTAGAGCGGAATCTGTGCGGATTTGCCGGTAGCGCCAAACATCAGGCAGAGGGCGGTGATGGTGAAGAAGCCCCAGCCAACTTCTGCGCCGTAATGGCCGGCTGCGATTTTGCCGAAGACTTCAGTGAATGTCAGCGAGCCGAACCGCTGCATGAGCAGGAACATCCCGATCAGAAACGCGAAGTCGCCAATGCGGTTGACGATGAAAGCTTTCTTGCCGGCGTTGGCAGCTGAGTCCTTGGTGAAGTAAAAACCAATCAGCAGGTAAGAAGCCAGTCCTACGCCTTCCCAACCCACGAACATCAGCAGATAGTTGTTCGCCAGGACCAGCGTGAGCATGAAGAACATGAAGAGATTCAGGTAGGCAAAGAAGCGGTAGTACCCGCCTTCATGCGACATGTAGCCGACGGAGTAAATATGAATCAGGAATCCAACGCCGGTCACGACCAGAACCATGATCATGGAAAGCTGATCAAGCTGGAAGCCAAAGGGCGCAGAGAACGTTCCGGCTTTGATCCACGTAATAGAAAGAGGATCAATGTATGGAGTGTTGCCGCCTGGCCACAGGCTAGCAACTGCCCACGCCGCCCAGCCAAAGGCCAGCGCCGTAAAAAGCAGGGCAACGGTATTGACGATCGCATTTTTGAAGCGACGGCCAAACAGACCGTTAATCGCCGCGCCGATCAGCGGCAGCAGCGGAATTACCCATAGATGTAGGTTCTTGGTCATAATTTCAGCAGGTTCACGCGATCAACATTCAAGGTCTCACGGGTGCGGAAAACAGAAATAATAATGGCCAGTCCCACGGCAGCTTCCGCCGCCGCAACCACCATTACAAAGAAAACAAAGATGTGGCCGCTGAGGGGCACAACATTCGAACCATCCACCAGCTTGGTCGGATGCGTGTTCCAGTAATTGGCAAAGGCGGCAAAGCTCAGGTTCACGGCATTCAACATCAGTTCAATCGACATGAAAATGGTGATGATGTTGCGCTTGAGCAGAAAGCCAAATACGCCAAGGCAGAAGAGAATCGCACTGAGAATGAGATACCAGGAAAGAGGAATCATCGGCTAGTTCTCCTTTTTTCCCAGCACCACCGCGCCCATAATGGCGATCAGGATCAGCACTGATGTGACTTCAAAGGGTAGAAGGAAATTACGAAACAGTAGACGCGCAATAGCGTGTGTCTCGCCGAAATCGCTGGTTGCGATTTGAACGCCGCCAAGATGTCCGCTCTGGTTTACCAGCAGCCATGCTATGGTGCCGGCCAGAACAATCACTCCGGGAACGCCGACGATGAGTGCCATCCGGCTGCCGCGCGTTCGCTCTTCCGCGCCCGCATTCAGCAACATGATGACAAAAACAAACAGCACCATGATGGCTCCGGCATAAACAATGACCTGCACGGCGGCCACAAATTCTGCGCCCAGCAAAAGATAAACCAGCGCCAGCGAGGCCATAACCACCACGAGTGAAAGAGCGCTGTTAATGGGATGGCGCTGCGCCAGCAAGTTAATGGCGCCAGCCACGCAGATGATTCCGAAGACGATGAAGAGAACCTGATGAATGATCATCGGCTAGCGCTCCAAGCCACAATCAGGCTGGTGATAATAATGTTGGCGATGGCCAGCGGCAGAAGGAATTTCCATCCAAAAGCCATAAGCTGGTCATAACGGAAACGGGGCAATGTGCCGCGAATCCATATATAGAGAAAGATGAAAAAGAAAACCTTGAGCGCAAACCACAGCACCGGCAGCAGCGCCTGAACAATGGCGGGCAGAGGCAGGAAAGAGAGCGACGGGCCGTGCCATCCGCCAAAGAACAGCAGCGTTGCCAGGCAGGCAGCGGTAAACATGTTCACGTATTCCGCCATAAAGAACATGGCAAATTTCATGGAACTGTATTCCGTGTGATAACCGGCGACCAGTTCGGTTTCAGCTTCCGGCATATCAAACGGAATACGATTCGTTTCCGCGTAGGCTGAAAGCAGATAGATGAAGAAGCCAATGATCTGCGGAATAATGAACCAATGCGGAACATGCGTATCATGTCCGGCCAGTGACCATGTGCCGCTCTGACGATCCACAATTTCACGCAGGCTCATGCTTCCTGAGAGCAGAAGAATGCCGACGAGTGAAAGCCCCAGCGCCAGTTCGTAGCTGATCATCTGCGCGCTGGCGCGCAGGGAGCCAAGCAGGGAATATTTGCTGTTCGATGACCATCCAGCCAGCGCTATGCCATACACGCCGATTGAGGTCACGCCGAGAATAATCAGCAAGCCAATATTAATGTCACTGATGCCGCCGCTTGAATTCACGATCCCGCTGATCTGCAACGCCGTGGTGTATCCAAAAACTGTGATGGTGCCGCCAAAGGGAATCACGGCAATGGAAATCAGAGACATAATCAGGGCCAGCATGGGCGCAAGGATGAAGAGCCCCTTGTGCGCGTAGTCCGGCAGCATGTCTTCTTTCAGAATGAACTTCACGCCGTCAGCCAGCGGCTGCAGCAGGCCGAATGGGCCAACGCGCGTGGGTCCCCAGCGGTTCTGGATGCGTCCGATTACCTTGCGCTCAAGCCACGTGGTATAAGCCACGCCGGTGAGCATGATGAAGACCACAAGCGCGATCTTAATGACAGCAGCGATAATGAAGGCAGTTATATTCACGTTCCCTATAAGACTTTGCGGGCCCAGCCCGATTCATTGAATACGCGTTACCGCAATTGCAAAAACTAAAAAACAGAAAGCAAGAAACTAGTCGGCCATTACTTCTTTGCCTGAAGGCGCGCGCCGGTTTTCCAGCACATTGTTCAGCGTCCGCGAATAACGGCCCAATGATCCTGAAGTAAATAATGTGTCATTGGCCGGGACAATCTGTACCAGTCCGTCCGCTGCTCCGGCAGCGCTCTGCTCAGCAGATTCCACATGCATGTCATTGCCGGCCAGCAGGCCCAGGCGCGAAAATTCATAGCCCGGAACCAGCCGCTGAATTTCATCCAGCATGGCGTAAGGATCAAAGGGGCTGAAGCGCGGCTCAAGATTGTTGGCCGTGAGCCAGACGGAATGCCGGTCAGCTTCACCGGACTGTGCTCCGCGGCTCTGGCCCATATCAGCGCGAACGCCGCTGCCAAATGGAACCAGCTTGCGGACTTCATGCTCCATGCGTTCCGCTACACGAACAATAATTTCAAAATCATTCTTGATGCCGGTAATGTCGCCGGCTTTTTTCAGCAGCTGTATGTCGCCCGACGTATTGGTGAACGTACCGGCTTTTTCATACGCTGAAGCCGCAGGCAGAACCACTTCCGCCAGCATGGCGGTCTCAGTCAGGAACAACTCTTGCACGACGACGAAAGTATTCTGCAGCGCAACCGGATCAAAGCTGTAATCAACCACCGGATTCGATCCGACAACATAGAGCGCAGCGAGTTTGCCGGCTTTAGCGGCCTGCATCATCTCCTGCAAGGACAAGCCTTTGGTCTTGGAGAGTGCGCCCCATTCTTCGTTGTATTTGTGCGGGCCGTTCAGAGAAACGTAGCCGGGAAGCAGGTCGGGATAAAGCCCCATGTCCGCCGCGCCGCGCGAGTTCGCGTAATCTCCCAGGCATATGAACTTGGCATTGAGCGCCAGGCCGAATTTAACCAGCGGAGCAATATCCGCGCCGCGTACTTCGGAACCGAAGATAATGACCAGCCCTTTTTGCGTTTTCAGTTCATCGCGAAGCAGCTTCAGCGTGTCGTTAGAACCGCTTGCGCCGGTCAGCGAGCCAGCAGCAGCATCGTCACCGTTGAGGAAGGCAACCAGCTTGCCTTCACGGCCTTCAGGAATCTGTACAAAACGTGCTGCCTGGCGCTGCAGCTTGATGGCCTGCGAATTCACGACATAAAGCTTGGCATTGTTCAGGCGCACATTGTTGCGGATGTTCCACGCCAGCAGCGGATGCCGCTCTGTGGGATCATTGCCAATCAGCAAGATCGCCGGCGCGTTTGCCACATCACGCATGGTGGCCGTGGCGTTTTCCTTGCCGGCGATAGCGCGGGCAAAGCCAGGAAAGTCCGCCGTGCGGTGATGGTCAATATTGTTGGTGCCCAACACGGTGCGCGCGAATTTCTGCAGCAGATAATTTTCTTCGTTGGTGGTGCGATTGGAACCAATTACGCCAATCGACTGACCGCCCTTGCTGTCGCGAATCTCGCGCAGGCGCTTGCCAACATGCTCAATCGCTTCTTCCCAGGTGGTCGGCGTGAGCTTGCCATCCTTGCGGATCAGCGGCTGGCGCAGGCGGTCTTTGTGATCAAAAAAGTCAAAAGCGTAACGGCCTTTAACGCAGAGGAAGTCACCGTTGATGCCACTCTTGTCGCGATTATCACCGCGAACAATATCCATGCCTGTGTCTGAGCGACGCACGCCCAGCGTGGTCTTGCAGCCATCGCCGCAATGCGTGCAGATGGTGCCAACGTGCTTCATCTCCCATGGGCGCGTCTTGTAACGGTATGCGCCAGAAGTCAGTGCGCCCACCGGACAGATATCAATGCACATGCCGCACTCTTCGCAGTCCAGATGGTCGCCTTCATTGGGCGAAATCACAGAGCTGGAGCCACGAAGCTGTACACCGAGAGCGGAGACGTCCATGGCTTCACCGCAGACGCGAACGCAGCGATAGCAGAGAATGCAGCGCGGGCGATCAAAAAAAACGATCGGCGACCACTGTTGTTCTTCCTTGTGCAGCTTGCCTTCCATATAGCGAGATTCGGCCGCGCCATACTTGAATGTCATGTCTTGCAATTCGCATTCGCCGCCGGCATCGCATACGGGGCAATCCAGCGGATGGTTACCGAGCAGTAGCTCAATCATCGATTTGCGCGCCTGGCGAACTTCGTCGGTGTCCGTGGCTACAACCATGCCGTCTGTAATGGGGACCGTGCAGGCTGTTTGCAACTTGGGCATTTTTTCAATGCGCACCAGACACATGCGGCAGGCCGCTTGCAGCGACAGCCCGGGGTAATAGCAGAACGACGGAACTTCAATACCCACGATCTTGCAGGCTTCAATCAGCAGCGTGCCCGCAGGTGCTGTGACCTGTTTGCCGTCAACGGTGATGGTTACGTTTTTTACTTCGGCCATGGTTTTAAGTTCCGAATTATTCCTGGTCTTCTAATCTTAGAATTTGGTAATTGAGTAAATTGGTAATTTGGTAATTGAAAACCGCAGATATCACGTGTTGCTTTTATTTTTCAATTTACCCAATTACCAAGTTATCCATCTACCAAATCCTTCCTGATCTCTTCAATCTGTGCAGCATGCCGTTCCGCGTGCTTGGCTATGATGATCAGCATTTCGTAGGTGCTCACCATGCCAGCCGCAGCATGCGGATGCTTTACTTCGGTCTTCCGCAAATCTTCCGTCGTCTCTTCAGCAAATCGAATCACGCTATCGCGCGATGCTTTAAATTGCTTCGCGGCATCAGCCAGCGTGGCAAAACGTCCAGTGGGCTGCGCGCTTTCCGGCGACTGCGTTTTACGGCTGCGGTCCGCTACAACCCGCAGAAAAAGTTCTTCGCGATTCGGCGCGTCTCCCGTTCGCGGCATCCGCTGCGTGGTGACCAGCTTCATCTGGATCGTCTCAGCCAAAATCAGGTGTTCCACGGTATCGAGCACAGACCAGCTATCAGCCGATGGCTTCACGCGGCTCTGTTCGTCTGTTACTCCGGCAAAGCTGCCCAGAAACTTTTCGCGGCTTTCACGCAACAGGGCCAACAGAACTTCTTTGTCTGCCGTTGCTGCGGGAATCGAGATGTTCAGAGCACTCATTTGGTTTAGTGGGCCCCTACCGGCGATTCAGCAATCTTGGGATTCGCATCAAACGGACAAGGACGGCCGTCCAAGTGCGCTTCAAACTCACTGCGCCATTTATCGACAATCGACATGGTCGGAATCGCCGCAGCGTCGCCGAGCGGGCAGAAGGTGCGGCCAAGCATGTTCTGCGCCAGGTATTTAATGTTGTCGATGTCTTTGCGAACTCCGCCGCCGTTATGGAAGCGGGTGAGCGTCTTCTTGAGCCAGTCAGTACCCTCGCGGCACGGGATGCACCAGCCACAGCTCTCATGCTGATAGAACTTCATGATGCGAAGGGCAAACTTAACCATGCAGGTCTGGTCGTCCAGAATAACCACGCCGCCGGAGCCCAGGAATTCGCCACGCTTGCCGAAGGAGTCAAAGTCCATGTTCATCTGGTCAGCTTCTTCCGCGGTAAGGATGAACGTGGATGAGCCGCCAGGAACCACGGCTTTCAGCTTGCGACCGTTGGGAATACCGCCGCCCACTTCATAGATCATCTTCTTCAGCGGATAGCCCAGAGGTAGTTCATAAACGCCGGGTTTATTGATGTGCCCGCTGAGGCAGAAGAGGCGTGTGCCGCCGTTTTTTGGCGGACCAAAGTCGGCAAACTTCTGGCCGCCCATAAGAATAATGTGCGGAACAGAGGCCAGCGTCTCCACGTTGTTGATGACCGTGGGACCGCCCCACAATCCGACCACGGCAGGGAAGGGTGGTCGGATTCGTGGGATACCGCGCTTGCCTTCCAGCGACTCCATCAGGGCAGACTCTTCACCTACTTCGTAAGCGCCTGCGCCTGTATGCCAGCGGACATCAAAGTCTTTGCCGCTGCCAAAAATATTTTTACCCAGATAGCCTTTAGCGTATGCGTCGGCAATGGCCTTGCGCATGATGTCGACCAGGTAGCGATACTCGCCGCGAATATAAACAAAGCCGATTTTTGCGCCTACGGCCAGCCCGGCAATCACCACGCCTTCAATCACGGCATGCGGATCATGCTCCAGAATAGGGCGGTCTTTGCAGGTGCCGGGCTCGCTCTCATCGCCATTCACCAGAATGTATTTTGGCTTGGCAGATTCCTTGGGGACAAAGCTCCACTTCATGCCTGTGGGGAAGCCAGCTCCGCCGCGTCCGCGAAGGTTTGAGGTTTTGACCTCATTGATAATGTCGTCTGAGGACATGGTCAGCGCTTTTTGCACGGCCTTATAGCCATCGAGCTTGAGGTACTGCTCAATGTCAGCCGCGCCTTTACCAAAGCGCTTGGAGACAACTTTTACTTCATCGGGATGGGAAACTAGTTCAGCCATTAGCCTTTAGCTCTTAGTTTTTAGCTTTGTATCGTCATCCCGAACTCCGTTTATGAGGGCTCGCTTTCTTCAGCGCCCGAATCGGAGTGAGGGACCTTGTGCCGTTACTGCTTAGTTTTTTTCCTGTAGCTATCTAAAACCGCGTCCATCTTGTCGTTCGTCAAGTTCTCGTGGAAATCGTAATTTACCTGAACTGCTGGAGCCCAGCTGCAGCCGCCAATACATTCCACTTCTTCGAGTGAAAAAACGCCGTCAGAAGTAGTCTGCTTGTGTCCGATGCCCAGCTTGCTTTTGCAATGTTCCAAAAGCTCTTCGCCGCCGCGCAGCATACAGCTGATATTGGTGCAGACCTGGACGTGAAATTTTCCCATGGGCTTGGTGTGCAGCAGGGAGTAATAGCTGATCACGTTGCGGACTTCAAGCTCAGTCAGCTCGGTCTTTTTCGCCAGATGCTCAATGGCGGCATCGCTCAGATAGCCAAGTTCGTCCTGGGTATAAAGGAGCATAGGAACCAAGAAGCCGCGCTTGGTCGGATACTCCTTCATCTTTTCGGTGAAGAAAGAATCGAGTTTGTCGGATATCACCATAAGATTGCCAAAATTGCCATAATCGGGTAATCGGGTAATTTTACTTCTGTTTTGCTGTCTGTCTTGATGCCGTAAAAATAGCCGTTAATTGCCGAGCTTCGTTTAGCAATGGATCCACTCGTTGCTTCTTTAATATTTCAGCGTCTATGAGCATTTCAATCCACAGAACGCTTTCATCTACTTCTTCAAGCACTATCCCAATCTTGGCTATAAATTCAGCCTTTGATCGAGCGCGGCAGGCAGCGCGATAATTTGCAGCTACTGAAGTGCCAGACCGCAATAACTGCTTGCCAATCACTTGCGCTTCCACGGCGCGTGGCAACGCTCTAAACAACTTCACAATCCGGAGCGCAAAAGCTT
>DASXZE010000078.1:0-5489 GCA_036502105.1 Candidatus Angelobacter sp.
AAACACAAGAGACCGAATGCCTGCAATCATTGAAATGCAAAACCTGACAGTGCAGCTGGGCCACAGGACGATCCTGAACCAGTTGAGCGGCGCACTGTCAGGTAAATGTATTGGCCTGCTGGGGCCGAACGGATCCGGTAAATCCACGCTTATCAATACACTGCTGGGCTTTTATCAGCCAGTAGCGGGCGCGGCGCGCATCTTCGGAAAAGAAATCCAAACCAATCTCCGCGAGCTCCGCGCCACGATCGGCTACATGCCGGAGAGCGATGCCTTTATCGCGGACATGACTGGCGTTCGCTTTGTCCGATACATGGCTGAGCTCTCAGGGCTTCCGAAAGAAGAAGCTTTGGAGCGCGCGCATGAAGCTTTCTTCTATGTTGGCCTGGGCGAGGCACGCTACCGTAAAGTTGGGACATATTCGCTGGGCATGAAGCAACTGGTCAAATTGGCGCAGGCCATCGCACACGGACCGCGGCTGGTATTACTGGACGAACCCACAAACGGCCTCGATCCTGAAGCGCGTGTACGCATGCTGCAACTGGTGCGAGAGATTCGCGATACCGGCGAAGTCACAGTTCTCATCTCTTCTCACCTGCTGCGCGATATCGAGGAGTGCTGCGACCAGGTACTGATCCTGAAAGGCGGCCAGATTGCCGCCATCTGCAATCTTGAAGAAGAGCGCAAAGCCAATCTGAAATTTCTGGAGCTTGAAGTTACACAAGGCAATGGATTTCTTGAGTCAGTCCGTGACCTGGGTTGTGAAGCGGCCAGCTTTGGCGCCGGACGAGTGCGCATTGTGTTGCCGGACAATATTGATCTGCGCCAGATTTATCGCACGGCCGCGGAGCATGATGTGCAAATTCGCCGTATGAATTACCGGAGAGATACCTTGGAAGACATCTTCCTTAAAGCCATGGCTGGAACTCCTCCGCCACCGCCAGTGCAAGGGAGCGCCAATGGCAGTTTATAAACGGACTTACAAAGCCTACAGCGGAGGGCTTACGCCGGCTTGGTCTCGGTTTAGCGTGCTCTCGCGCTATGGCCTGGCGACGCTGTTTGATTCGCGGCCCTTCACGGCTTACACCATGCTGTGCTTTATCCCTTTTCTGTTTGGATTGTGCTTTATATACGTCGTCAACAATCCCGCTGCTCAGGCGATTTTAAAAATCGGATCAGATCACGTATTGATTAATAACATCTGGTTTCTGGGTTTCCTTGGAATTGAGACTGGAATGGGATTTATTCTAGCCGTCTGGGGCGGGCCGGGAATGATCACCAAGGATTTTGCCAACCATTCCGTGCAGCTTTATCTCAGCCGTCCGCTCTCACGCGCAGAATATTTGTTCGGCAAAGTCTCTGTACTGGGGTCGCTTCTTTCTTGCATTACGTGGATTCCTGCGCTGATCCTCTTCTTTGTGCAGGCGCAACTGCAAAGTCACGGCTGGCTATGGCAAAACTTGTGGATGGCCGGCTCAATCGTTCTAGCCAGCGTTTTGTGGATCGCCGTCATTTCACTGCTTTCGATGGCAGTGTCAGTCTGGGTGAAGTGGCGTATTGCGGCTTCTGCGTTAATGCTGGCGGTCTTTTTTGTGCTTCCAATCCTTGGCTTTGCCACGAATCAGATTCTGCGCACCCAATGGGGCCGGGTGATCGATTTGTCCTATGTCACGACAATCGTTTGGTCGCATCTTTTCCGGCTCACCGAAATCAATCGCCATGGCGGAGACCTGGACGCAATTCCGCTCTGGGCGGCATGGGCTTCGTTGCTGTCTGTTTGTGCGTTCTGCTTTTGGCTGCTTGATCGCAAGCTGCGGGCGCGCGAGGTGGAGAGCGCATGAGTCCAGTTACGAACAGCAACATTGTTTTTGAAAACGTCTCAAAATTCTACGGGGAAGTGCTGGGAGTAAACCGCGTGAGTCTTTCGCTGCCTCCCGGCGTTACAAGCCTGGTGGGCCCAAACGGCTCAGGCAAGACTACACTCATGAATCTTGTGACTGGGTTGATTCGTCCAACGCAGGGCCGAGTGAGCGTGCTGGGCCTCACTCCGGACGAGCCCGAAGAATTCTTTCGTCATGTAGGCTACTGCACGCAATTTGATTCTTTCCCCAAAGGCGTGACCGGTTTTGAATTTATCAATCAATCATTGCGCCTGCGCGGACTCACCAGTGGCGACGCAGCGCGCCTTACGACAGAAGCGATTCAGCGCGTAAACCTGAGTGAATCTGCTCATCGCAGGGTAGCTGGCTATAGCAAAGGCATGCGGCAGCGCATACGGCTGGCACAATCCATCGCGCATCATCCCACGGTGCTGGTGCTGGATGAGCCGCTCAACGGACTTGATCCCATGGCTCGGTCTGAATCCATTGCATTATTTGAAGCACTGGGTAAGCAGGGCATGCACGTTGTGATTTCCAGCCACGTGCTTCATGAAGTGGACAAGATCTCTGACCAGGTTGTTCTGATGAGTTACGGTTACGTGGTGGCAGAAGGGCAGATTCACGGCGTCCGCACTGAGGTGAAAGAACATCCCATGCAGATTCTGGTGCGCTGCGAAAACCCAAATCTTCTGGCTGCCAGACTTTTTTCGCAAGACCACGTGGTGGAAGCCAAGCTGAATGTTGACGGCAAAGGCGTGCTGATCCGAACCAAGGATGCCGACATGTTTTATCAAATGCTCAACAAAATCATCGTAGATGAAAACTTTGTGGTGGATACCGTGGCGCCGAACGATGACGACGTAAACTCGGTTTACCAGTACCTGATCGGCACCGGAAGCGGAGGCACCGTATGAGCTCAACCGCAATCACAACCGTGCGCAACCCGCGGCCGGAGATTCCATGGCAGCTTTGGGCATCACAACTGGCTGCTGTTCTTCGCATTGAACTCAAGAAGACGCTCTGGATGCGCCGCAGCATCTGGATTTATCTGCTGGCTTTTGCGCCGGCGGCAATGTTCGGCTTACGGGGCCGCAATAGCAGCATTGAAGAAGACACGCGTGTGCTGGCTTATATCTTTCAGCTTTTTTATTTGCGCGTGGGAATTTTCTTTGGCTGCCTCGGAATGTTCACGTGGCTGTTCCGCGGAGAGATCGTGGAAAAGAGCTTGCACTACTATTTTCTGTCGCCCATGCGGCGCGAATTGCTGGTAGTGGGCAAGTTTCTCGCCGGCGTGATTACAGCCTCGCTCGTGTTCGGAACCTCCGTTTTTCTGTGCTTCACTTTTGCTTATGCCCATTTTGGACTAACCGGCCGTGCCTATGTTTTTAACGGCCCCGGCCTTGGACAGCTCGCCTCTTATTTGCTCGTTACTGCGCTCGCATGCCTGGGCTTTGGCGCAATTTTTCTTGCGCTGAGTCTCATGTTTAAGAACCCGATCCTGCCGGGCATCGCTGTGCTGCTCTGGGAATCGTTTCATTCTGTCGCGCCTTCACTGCTGCAAAAATTCAGCGTCAGTTTTTATTTGAAACAGCTTTGTCCTGTCACCATTCCGCCGGATGGACTCATGGCTCTTTTCACCGTGATGACGGAGCCTGTCTCGCCGTGGCTGGCCATTCCCGGACTGCTATGCCTGAGCATCGCGATTCTAGTCTTCGCGTGCTATCGAATTCGCCGGACAGAAGTCAGCTATCTGGCGGACTAACTGCAATGCCGCTACTTCTGTAAGAACGGATTCATTTCTCTTTCGTCGCTGATCGTTGTGTTCGGTCCGTGACCGGGCGTGACTTCTGTTTCATCTGGCAGTGCGAGCACCTGGTTGTGCAGTGAGCGCATGATTTTTTCCATCGATCCGCCAGGCAGGTCTGTGCGTCCAATGCTGCCGGCAAAGAGCGTATCTCCGGCGATCAGCTTTTGCTCCGCAGGAAAATAAAGGCAGATGCTGCCTTCGGTATGTCCCGGCGTGTCAATCACCTGTGACGCAATCTCGCCAATCTTCAACACGCAGCCCTGGCTCACGGATTCGTCAATCTGAACTTCACCGGGTGACTTCATGCCAACCCAGGTCGCTTGCATATCCAGCATCTTGAGCAGGGCGTAATCATTCTGATTCATCAGAATGGGCGCGCCCGTGGCGGCTTTGAGTTTCATCGCTCCGCCTACGTGATCAATATGCGCATGCGTGATCACAATCTGCTTGAGCGTGAGTTTTTCCTGGCGCAAAATTTCCAGAATTCCTTCAATCTGGTCGCCCGGATCAATCACCATGGCTTCGTGCGTCTTCTCGTCGCCAAGAATGGAGCAGTTGCATTGCAGCGGACCGACAGGAAAAATTTTATGGATCATAATGAATATGCTACTCGCTGGAAGCTTTGGGAGGCTACCCGCTCAAAGTGTTTGCGTAAAAAGCAATGAGCCGCCAACAGGCGGCCCAGCTCTAATGTAAATCCGACGGGTTGCTACTTCTTAGGCGCCGGCTGTGACTGCGTGGGAACGCTGTCCATTACAGAAGACGAAGTGCGCAGGCTGGTGATGTACGTCAATCCCATTGACGTAAGCATAAAGATGATAGCGCACCAGGTGGTCAGCCGGGAAAATGCCGTGGCTGTGCCGCGCGGACCAAATGCCGTCTGGCTGCCCATGCCGCCAAAGGTTGCGGCGATATCGGCGCTCTTTCCGTGCTGCAACAGCACCACAACAATCAGTACTGCACAAACAATCACGTGAATCAGGGTAATAAAAGCTGTAAGCATTTGTTCTTTAAAGTCCTCTCAAAATCTTGGTGCGGAAGGGGGGATTTGAACCCCCACGCCTTTCGGCGCCACCCCCTCAAGATGGTGTGTCTGCCAGTTCCACCACTTCCGCTCAGGGCCTGTTTGCACCCACTTGCGCGCTGAACGCTGGATGGGAGAAAAAGGAATATTGATTATAACAAAGTCCATTTTCCTGAACTAGATATGCCGCCGATTGCCAGATGCTTGCCCTGGTACATAGTAATAAAACGCACTTCGTAATAAAACGTACTTCGCGATATGCTGCCGCTTTGCGATAGACAGTGTTCATTCTGTCCGCCTGATGTATGCTGAATTGCCATGAAAAAGCCCTTCCTTGCCCTCATTTTTGTCTTCATTCTGGCCTCAACTGCGAGCTCTTTTGCCCAGCTTGCCGCGCCATCCAGCCCACAAGCAGCTGCCGTCCAGGAGAAGCCTGCTCCATTGTCGTTCTTTGTTGTGCTGTTGAAGCGTCCAGCTAGTGCGCCGCAAATGAGCAAACAAGAGGAAGACAAGCTTCAGGAAGCGCATATGGCAAATATCGGCAAGCTGTACTCTGAGCGCAAACTGGTCATCGCCGGGCCATTCATGGACGATGGCATTCTTCGTGGCATTTTTGTACTGAAAGCCGCCTCGCTCGACCAGGCAAAAGAGTGGGCCAATACTGATCCTGCCATCAAAGCCGGCCGGCTTGAAGCTGAAGTCCACGGCCCGTGGCTGGTTCGGCCAGAGGGCATCCACGAAACCGATACGCCTAACACGCTGGAAAAATATTCGTTGC
>DASXZE010000079.1:0-7734 GCA_036502105.1 Candidatus Angelobacter sp.
GCTGGCCACCAGCTGCGGGATCATGCTCTGGCTTACCACTTTTATGTCGGTAATTCCGGCAGGGCTGGCTCTGGCGCGGTCAGAGCACGTGTCGCTTACCAAGGTGGAGGAGGAAAGCTTGGTGGAAGAGAAGGCTGCGGAAAATCAATCGGATTCTTAGATTATCTTCTTAAAGCGCCTTCTTAAAACCCAGGTCTTATCCATCGTCCTCCCTCTGAAGACGCTATCCCGAAACCGAGCCACTCAACTGCTTTTTATAACAATACTGTTTGTGCGAAGGTGAGGGATCGACTCCGTTGCACTTCAAGGTCAGCACACTTCTTTGATGGTTCCCCCTTAAGTTTCGCGGAGCAGGTTCCTCGGCTTCGCATAAACAGCCATTTTCGCGCGAAGCATCTTGTGTGGCGAAGCCTCGGAATGGCGTGTCGTTGTATTAACGGTGTTTGTAGTCCCCTGACAGATTGCTGTAGGGAGAGACCATTGGGCCCAGAGCGCAAAGTTCCATTACCTTCCGGTTTCCAACCCGCCGATTTCCAACCTGCATCCCCAGCCCTGTTACAATAACTAAATAAACCCTTTGGAAAGTTACGGTTAAAGACACGATGAAATGTCCGTTCTGTGGGTTCGAAAATGACAAAGTGGTGGACTCGCGCGAGAGTAAAGAAGGGGAATCCATTCGCCGCAGGCGGGAGTGCCTGAAGTGCGAAAAGCGCTTTACCACCTATGAGCGCATTGACGAAATCCCATACATGGTGGTGAAGAAAGACGGCCGCCGGGAGAAGTTTGAGCGGCAAAAAGTGCTGGCTGGATTATTAAGGGCTTGCGAGAAACGGCCGATATCCATGGGGAAGATGGAACAGATCGTGAATGAGGTGGAGCAATTCGTGATCGACTCCCCTGAGCGTGAGCGCACCGCGAGTGAACTGGGCGAGCAGATCATGAATAACCTGAAGCAGATCGATAAAGTGGCTTATATACGGTTTGCCTCAGTGTATCGCGACTTCAAAGACGTGGGTGAATTCCACTCTGAGCTTGAATCATTGCTCAATACCAATACCAAAGAGGATAAGTCAAAGCCGGCGAAGGCCAAGACAAGCGCGAAATAAAGATCAGCGCGAAGTAAGCAGGAGATATGGCACATAAAGTTACGTTGATTCCGGGAGATGGAATTGGGCCAGAGGTTACCAACGCGGCGGTGCGCATTATTGATGCGTCCGGCGTAAAGATTGAATGGGAGCCCTTTTCTGCCGGAGCAGAGGCCTTTGCCAAGTACGGAGAGTACATTCCCAAAGAGCTTACTGAGTCGATTGAGCGTACTGGCCTGGGTCTGAAAGGCCCGGTGACCACGCCGATTGGCGGCGGATTCTCCAGCATTAACGTGGCTTTGCGCAAGCAGTTTGAGCTGTTCGCCAACTTCCGTCCGATCCGCAATCTGCCTTCCCTGCCCACGCGCTATCCCAGCGTTGACCTGGCGATTGTGCGCGAAAATACTGAAGGTCTGTATTCCGGTATTGAGCATGAAGTGGTGCCGGGCGTGGTGGAGTCGCTGAAGATTGTTACGGAGAAGGCTTCCACGCGGATTGCCAAGTTTGCCTTTGAGTATGCGCGACGCGAGAAGCGGAAGAAAGTTCACGCCATCCACAAAGCCAACATCATGAAGATGAGCGATGGCCTGTTTCTGCGCTGCAGCCGTGAAGTAGCCAAGGGCTTTCCGGAAATCACTTACGGCGAGCATATTGTGGACAACACATGCATGCAGCTGGTGACGAATCCATACCAGTATGACGTGATGGTGATGGAAAATCTCTACGGAGATATTATTTCTGACCTGTGCTCGGCGTTTGTTGGCGGGCTGGGACTGGTGCCGGGAGCGAATATCGGGCTGAAATGCGCGATCTTTGAGGCCGTGCACGGCTCCGCACCGGACATTGCGGGCAAAGACATAGCCAATCCGACGGCAGTGCTGCAATCGGGCGTGCTGATGCTGCGCCATATGGGCGAAGTGGAGGCTGCGGACCGGGTTCATACGGCGCTGGAAAAGACCTACAAAGAGAAGCTGCACCTCACGCGCGATGTAGGCGGTAATTCCGGGACCAGCGAATTTGCTGATACGGTAATTGCGAATATGGAGAGCGTCGCTGTGGCGGTTTAGTAAAAGCTTTTGCCGCTGATTTGCGGATCAGCGCTGATCAGGAATAACTTGCCACTGATTTGCACTGATAACGCTGATTGGGAATTCGTAGCCCCAAGTTGGGAGATTCATGTCACAGGAAATGCATGTTTTTCTTAATAAGAGCAGGGTGCCAGACAGATCATCATGGCAGGCTAGCATAAGCTCTCTTGGCCTTCCGCTGGTTTTTAACCTCAATTTAAACCCGCTTGTAGATACGGGATTTTCTCCTGCAAAAATAAAAGATATAGATTCAGGGTTTGAGATTTACTCAGAGTCTGCCAAAGAAATTTTACAGAGTTATCCAAACATCACTAAAGCTGTTGGGAACCGGGATTGGTGCATCACGTTTCAATGGGGCGGCAATCTTAACGAGTGTGCTTGTGTAATGGCAGCGAGTGCCGGCCTGGTAAAGCTTTGCAACGCTTTGGCGTTTTTCCCGGGCGACGATTTAACCTACGATCTCAATGGACTTCTCAACGAGGCAAACAGCTGCCTTGCAGACAAGCGCAAATAAATTCCAGTTGCATGGGCGAATAAATAGCGGATATAATTCCGTTTCGCCACATGCCAGCACTCTTTAAATCTTATGCATTGCGATTGATTGTCTTGTTTAGGGCTGGGCTTTCGTCTGTTCAATCGCCTTCGATTTGGCGTTCCTGCATTCAGCCTTGCTCTATTAACCAGGCAGTAAACTTCGCTTCAAAATCATCCAGAAAAAAAGATACGCGATTGGACTGCGGAACGAGGCAGAAAAAGAGGTTCGACAGCCTTGTGACTGCCTTATCGAATTCGACTTTTACTTTTGTTTTCAACAAAATTTCAAAATAGGGGGGTGGGGTGCAGAAAAGTTGGCTAAGTAGTAACAGAATGCTGAGCAGTTTCGGTGCCGGAAAACACCAGTTTGGCCGGCAAAAGCGGGCAGGATTATCTTTTTTCGCAGTCTTATCTATTTCTTTTATTGCTCTGGGAATGCTGGCTGGTTGCAGCCAATCTCAGCCTGCTGCTGAGCAGCCTGCACCGAAAGCTGCAAATATCACCGTGGATTCGGCTACCTCTGGCACGATTACCGGCGTGGTTAGCTTTACCGGCGCAGCACCAAAGCTGAAACCTCTCGATATGACACAGGACCCGGGATGCCCATCGTCGCCACAGCCGAGCGAGGCGGTGGTATTGAGCGGCAACAAGCTGGCGAATGTTTTCGTCTATGTGAAAGAAGGGCTGCCTGCGGGTACGTTTGCCGTCCCCACGGAGCCGGTGACGCTGGATCAAAAGGGCTGCCGTTACAATCCGCATGTTCTGGGCATTATGGTGGGCCAGCCGCTAAAGATTACGAACACTGACAGCGCGAACCATAATATCCATGACATGCCGAACAGTAACCAGCCGTTCAATGAATCGCAGACGCCTACGGACAAGCCGATCACTAAAACTTTTTCCAAACCTGAGGTCATGATTCCGGTGCAGTGCAATCAACACCCGTGGATGAGGGCTTATATCGGCGTGTTGACGCATCCGTATTTTGCGGTGAGCGCGACGGATGGAACTTTTGCGATCAAGAATCTGCCTCCGGGAGATTACACGCTGGCTGCGGTACATGAAAAATTCGGCGAGCAAACGATGAAGGTCACCGTGGGGCCGAAGGCGACGGCGAAAGCCGCGTTTGGTTTTACGCAGTAAAAACCTTTGAAACACAGAGGAACAGAGGTCGCGGAGGATTTTAAAATTCGACTATCGAATACGGGTATGGTGCAATTATTTTTGATGATCGATCCGTGAATTAAAACTAATTTCCTCTGCTTACTCCTTTCCTCTGTGTTTCAAGGTTTTGCAGTTGCATTTAGCTGGCGTAGTGAAAATCTGATTGCTAAAATAACCAGTACTTCCCAGGAGCTGTTCTGACCTCTTCCACGTATAACGCTGCGCAGCATCGCTTTACGGTGTTTGTTGCGTGTCTGGCTTTCCTGCTGATTATTGCCGGCGGGCTGGTCACCAGCAATAATGCCGGGCTGGCTGTTCCGGACTGGCCGACTAGCTTTGGCCATCTGTTCAAAATTCCCAAGCTGGTTGGCGGCGTGAAGTTTGAGCATACGCACCGCATGATCGCGGAATTTGTTGGCCTGATGACGATTATTGTCGCCGTTTGGACGTGGCGCGTGGACAAGCGCCGCTGGATGCGCGGGCTGACGATTGGCGCTGTGGCTGGGGTGATTATCCAGGGAGTGCTGGGCGGGTTGACGGTGTTGAATTATCTGCCACCCGCGATCTCGACTGCTCATGCCACGGTTGGCCAGACCATGTTCTGCGTGCTGGCGGCGATTGCCGTCTTTACCAGCCGGAGTTGGCTCGATGAGCCTAAAGAAAAGATTTCACTGAAAGACGCGCGTCCGCTGTTGCGGCATTGCTGGATGTTGATTGGGTTTCTCTATCTTCAACTGATTCTGGGTGCGGCGTTCCGCCATGTATGGACCAAATGGGGGCCGTCCGGCTCCAATCATTGGCCGGTACACAAAATTGTTCATCTATTGCTTTATCCGCATATATTGAATGCCTTGTTCGTAACGGCATTAGTGCTTTATGTAAGCCTGCGCGCGCTGACGAAACATCCGACCATCACGCAGTTGCGCCGCCCTGCGCTATGGCTGCTGATATTGCTGATTGCGCAGCTTCTACTGGGCGTGAGCGCTTATGTGGTGCGGGTGATTCAGGGCGTGAATGAGGCGCAGCCGACAATGACGCTGGTTGCAGTGACGGTGGCGCATTTGGCGGTGGGCGCTTTGATTCTGGCTTCGACCATGATTTTGACGATTCAGGCGTATCGGCACACCGGCGATCCGGCCTCGGTGATTTCCTTTGACCGGCGACGCGAGGTGGCTTCAGCATGAGCACTATTCTCCAAAGAGTGGTTGATCACAACGCAGAATTGAAACCTGCGGCAGCGCCAGTGGTAATGAAGAAGAATTCTCTGCTGGGCGACTATCTTCAGCTATTCAAAGTGCGCGTGACAGCCATGATTGTAATGACAGCCTGGGCCGGCTATTACATGGGAGCAGCCAGGAGCGGAGTCTCGTCACTGAAATGGACGCTGCTCAATGCGCTGGTGGGAATTGGCGTGACGTGCGCAGGTTCGGCGGCGCTGAATGAAGTGATGGAATATAAGCTTGATGCGCTGATGCGGCGCACGAAGAACCGTCCGCTGCCCTCAGGAAGAATGAGCGTGGCCACGGGCATGACGGCCGGTCTGCTGGCTTCAATGCTGGGGCCCATCTATCTTGCTTATACAACCAACCTGCTTACCGGCGCGCTGGCATTTTCTACAGCCCTGGTTTATCTGGCACTGTACACGCCGCTCAAGCGGCTTTCGCCGATCTCAACGTTTGTTGGAGCTTTCCCGGGCGCCATGCCGCCGCTGCTGGGGTGGACGGCTGTCCGCGGCAAGCTGGAAATTGAAGCTGTCTTCCTGTTCCTGATCGTCTTCTTCTGGCAGTTTCCACACTTTCAGGCCATTGCCTGGATGTATCGCGAAGAATACGAAGCGGCGGGAATCAAGATGCTTCCGGTGGTGGACAAGGCCGGTCATAGCGTGATCCGGCAGATGTTTACGTATTGCTCCACACTGATTTCCGTAAGCCTGGTTCCTACGCTGCTGCATATGACGGGCAGAGTTTATCTTTTCGGCGCGCTGGTACTTGGGCTGGGCTTTCTGTGGTTTGTGTTTCGGCTGGCAATGACCAAGCTGCCGACCACGTCACCCGATTCCAGGAAATTTGCGCGCCAGCTGCTGCAGGCCAGCGTGCTTTACCTGCCACTGCTTTTTGCTTTGATGATGCTGAACGTGGTGCATTCCTAAAGATGGCACGCGCATAATGACTGACTACAGCCTCTTCCCTGCTCTGAACGCCACGCTAAATGGCGCCAGCGCGGTTTTACTTACGACCGGACGAGTGATGATCGCGCGCCGGCAGATCCAGTTGCATCGGGCATGCATGATTGCGGCTGTGGCTACGTCCAGCGTGTTTCTGGCCAGCTATCTTTATTACCACTGGCATGTTGGATCAGTGCATTTTCCGGGCACGGGATTGGCGAGGCCGGTTTATTTTACAATCCTGATTTCACATACACTGCTGGCTGTGACGGTGGTACCACTGGTGTTGTTGTCACTCACCAATGGACTGAAGTCACGCTTTGACCGTCACCGCAGAATCTCACGCTGGACGTTTCCCATCTGGCTGTATGTCTCTGTGACGGGCGTAGTGGTTTATATAATGCTGTATCAAATTTATGGGGCGCATGCGTGAGCAGTGAAGATTGGCTATCGCAAAAAAACGCCGGCCGGTGTGATCTTTAAGTAATGGCGATGAGCGTCAGCTAACAAATCTTCACTCCGCTGGTATATATTTACCAACATTCGCAAAGGAAAAATCTTCTATGGCAAAGAGCGTAAACAAAGTGATTCTGGTAGGAAATCTGGGCAAAGACCCGGAGGTTAAATTTACGCCCAGCGGCGTTCCCGTGGCAAAGTTCAGCCTGGCTACCAATGAGCGGTTCAAAGACAAAGGCGGCGAATGGCAGGACCGTACGGAGTGGCACAACATTGTGGCCTGGCAGCGGCTGGCGGAGATTATCGGCGAGTACGTGAAGAAGGGCTCAAAGATTTATATCGAAGGGCGCTTGCAGACATCGAGCTGGGAAGATAAGCAGAGCGGCGAGAAGAAGTATCGGACAGAGGTTGTGGCCAGCGACCTGGTCTTGCTGGGCGGCCGCGGCGAAGGTGGGGGCGGTGGCGGCGATTTTGAAGGACGTTCCTCATCGCGTGGCGGTGGCGCTGCTTCCTTTGACCAGCGCACCTCGCATTCTGAAGAGCATGCGCCGTCTTCCGCAGAGATCACGGACGAAGACATTCCCTTTTAAATGTCGATTCTCCGGTCTTCAGATAGGGGGCCGGAGAATCTTGCGACAAGTCTCTTGATCTTTTAGCGCCACATTCTCTTCTGTTTTTCGCATCACGCAGGTGTAATCAGGCTGTCTCCAGAAATAGCTGATAGTACATCTGTACCCATTGTTCTTGTTCGCGTCGGATTAGTGTCCACTTAGCTGACATTTCTTGTTATCTTGTAATGACATTATTTGTCATTTTCTGCTAAAATTGAACCATAGAGCAAGCTTTACATTTGTTTACACTGGAATTGATAAGCACTTATCTATCAGTGATTTAACCAGATACATGATTTCAAGGCCACAAGTTGGCCGCTAACCTGCATATTGAGTAAGCAAATTCGCTGCTTAATTTGCCAGCGAGCAAATTCACCAACGAAATAATCTAGAAGAAGAGAGATTTTCACAAAATGCGCAAACAAAAAGGTTTTTCATTGATTGAGCTGCTGATCGTAGTAGCCATTATTCTTATTATCGCCGCCATTGCTATTCCGAATCTGCTGCGTTCACGCGTTGCAGCCAACGATTCAGCAGCCGCGAGCACCATTCGCACCATCAACACTTCAGAAGTTACGTACCTAACTACTTATTCATCGACCGGTTATGCACAGTCTCTGACCGCGCTCGGT
>DASXZE010000080.1:0-13133 GCA_036502105.1 Candidatus Angelobacter sp.
CCGGAAGATCCCAGGTATCTCAAGACCGTTCGCGGCGCAGGATACAAATTTGAGGCGGCCAAGTGAGAAACCGGATCTTCCTGAAAGCTATGGGAGCTTTTGTTGCGGTCATTGCCACGGCTACGCTCACGCTAGATATAAGCATTCGGCATACTTGGGAGCACACTCTGCGCAGCGATCTGGAGCAGCGGCTCACGCAGAATGCCCGGGGCTTTGCCTTGCGGGTGCAAAATGACCAGCAACATTCAGTCCAGCAGATGGCCACCGAGGAAGCGCAAATTACTGAGACACGCGTAACGGTGATTGCGCGTGATGGTGTTGTGCTGGCCGATTCAGAAGCTGATCCCAGGACAATGGAAAACCATGCTGGCCGTCCGGAAGTGATAGATGCCCTGGGCGGAAAGACCGGCAGTTCTACCCGGCTTAGCCATACCGTTGGCGTTGAGTTTCTATATCTCGCAGTTCCCAGCGGAGACAAAATTGTTCGCCTGGCTTATCCGCTTTCCAGTGTCCGCCAGCACATTGCTGAGATTCGCTCCAACCTGATGCGCGCCACGATTCTGGCTTTGCTGATGGCGCTGGTTTTAGCCGTGGTGATTGCTGAAGTTATTTCGCGCAGGTTGCGCCGCATCGTGCGCTTTGCGGAGCAGATCGCTTCCGGCGATCTCTCTGCGCGTATCGCAGAAACTAGCGGTGATGAAATCGCACAAGTTGCTGCAGCGCTTGATCGCACAGCGCGCCGGCTGGAAGAGAACTTTGCTGCCGTGCGGGAAAGCCGTTCTGAACTGGAAGCCTTGCTCAATAGCATGACGGACGGCGTCATCGCGGTTTCACCAGACATGAAGGTGCGCTGGGCTAATCACGCCATCGCGGGAATTGTGCGCCAGCCAGTGCGCATTGGCGCTCCCGTGATTGAACTACTGCGCCATCCAGATTTTCTGGCTACGCTCACCGCCACGCTGGAATCAAAACATCGTGAGACCACGATTGCCGCATCTCTTTCCGGCCGCAGGTCATTTTCCATCAATGCAGAGCCGTTGCCTGATGGCGGTGTAGTCAGCGTGCTGCATGACATTTCTGAAGTTGAGCGCGTGGAGAAAACGCGGCGCGACTTTATCGCTAACGTCTCCCATGAGCTGCGCACACCGCTTACATCTATCAGCGGGTACACAGAAACGCTGATTGAATCGGACGGCGTTTTTAATGAAAGTGCGCGAGAGTTTCTGCAGGTGATCCGCCGTAATGCAGATCGCATGGGCCGGCTCACGGAAGATTTGCTGGTGCTGGCGCGCGTGGAGTCAGGAGAAGAAAAGCTCGATCTGCGCGAACATCCGGCACGTCAGCTTTTGAGCGAATCAGCCGCTTCCATGCAGGAGAATGCTCGCGCCGCTGAGGTGGCGCTTACGGTTGAAGATATTCCGGATTGGTCAGTGCTCTGCGACAGCTATGCTGTTCATCAGGTCTTTGGCAACTTGATCAGCAATGCGATCCGCTATGCAGCAAGCGGCAAGAAAATTATTATCGGCGCACAGGAGCAGTCTGGAGGCATTGAGTTTTTTGTCCGCGACTTTGGACCTGGCATTGCATCTGAACATTTGCCGCGGATTTTTGAACGCTTCTATCGCGTAGATAAAGCGCGGTCACGCGAGAGTGGCGGCACCGGTCTGGGCCTGGCGATCGTGAAACATATTGTGTTGAATCATGGCGGTGCAGTGCGCGTGGAAAGCACCGTGGGCCATGGAACTACTTTCTTTTTCCTGCTGCCAAAAGCCTGAAATCTCTTTTAACACTCATTTAACACTCCTTTGTTACCGTCATCTCGTACTCAGGAGGAGAAGAATGAAATTAAGACTTACATTGGCAATGGTCCTCATGGCCGCTCTGGTTGGCGTGAGCAGTGCAGAAACAAATTTAAATGGCGCGGGCGCAACCTTCCCGAACCCGATTTACCAGAAGTGGTTCAGCGAATATCACAACGCCCACGGCGATATTCAGATCAACTATCAATCCATTGGCAGCGGCGGAGGCATCAAGCAGCTTCAGGCTGGCACGGTTGATTTTGGCGCCAGCGACGGTCCCATGACTGATGAACAGCTGGCCCAGACCCCAGGCAAGGTTTTCCATATTCCCACCGTGCTTGGCGCGGTTGTGCCCACCTACAACATCAACGGCGTTACTGGCGAACTGAAATTCTCAGGCGACGTTCTGGCCGACATTTATCTCGGCAACATCAAGAAATGGAATGATCCCCGCATTGCCAAGGCAAATCCGGGCGTGAAATTTCCTGACACGGACATTGTCGTCGTGCATCGCACAGACGGCAGCGGCACCACTTACATTTTCACTGACTTCCTGAGCAAAGTGAGCTCGGCCTGGAAAGGCAAAGTCGGCAAAGGCACCTCAGTGAACTGGCCGGCAGGCTTGGGCGGCAAGGGCAATGAAGGTGTTTCCGGCATGGTAAAGCAGACTGAAGGCAGTATTGGCTATGTTGAGTTGATCTATGCTCTTTCCAATAAAATGCCCTACGGCAGCGTCCAGAATGCCAGCGGAGCATTTATCAAAGCCAGCCTGGAATCAGTAACGGCAGCGGCTGCGGGTGTAAAAAACATGCCAGACGATTTCCGCGTCTCCATTACCAACGCTCCCGGCAAAACGGCTTACCCCATCAGCAGCTTTACCTGGCTGCTCGTCCCAGCCGAATGGACAGACGCAGGCAAGGAAAAAGCATTTGTGGATTTCCTGACCTGGATGGTCAACAAAGGCCAGACCATGACTTCTGATCTTTCTTACGCACCTCTTCCAGCGTCCGTTGCGGCAAAAGTAAAAGCACGGATCAAGGAAGTGAAAGTAAAAGGCCAGAAGGCTGAAAACAAATCAACAGACAATAAGCAGACGGCCAAGAAATAGTTAGCTGGCAAGCTCTACTGGACGTTTTTGGTAGTTGTGCGCGAATGAGTCGTCGGATCCACCTCGCCGGCGACTTTTCTTTTAAAAATGCCCAAGCAGAGACACAGACTCTCTCTTTCCTTACTCTTCCATGCGCCGGTTTCATTCACCGGCGCTTTTTTCTTGCGTTTCTTTCTTTACGTTTCTTTGCATTGCCGCGAAACAGTACAGCTGGCCTAATTCTTCTTCCTGATTGCTTGACAGCTCCGTGAACACAGGACTAGCCTTGCGTTCGCTTCTGACGAGCTGAATTTCTAATGCTCTGAATTTGATTTTCTTATGAAATCAGCTCTGTCCGAAGCACAACTTAAAATTTATGCGGAGGATTCATGCACGTTCGTAAAGTGCTCACGCTCGTTGTGCTCCTCGCCGCTACGTTCGCCGTGCCAGCATCTGCTCGTGTGGTCCGGTTCGTAATCGACACTAAAACTTCTCCCGCCTTCAACGGCGCAACGTTCGGCAATGCCGGACAATATGAAACGCTTGCAGGCCGCGCCTTTGGCGAACTGGACCCAAATGATCCGCTGAACTCTATCATCCAGGACATACAACACGCACCGCGCAACGCGAACGGCATGGTGGAATACACCGCAACATTCTTTATCGTAAAACCCATTGATATGTCCAAAGCCAGCGGCTTGCTGTGGCATGATGTGCCAAACCGCGGCGGACGCGTCACCATTGTGGACGACGAAAAAGCTTTTGGCGACGTGGGAATTTCCAGCGGCTGGCAGGGAGACAACCAGGGCGGCACCGACCAGACTCGCACCAACAATGATTGGGTGCAGGTCCCGGTGGCAGTAAATCCTGACGGCTCGCCGATTACCGGCACGCTGCTGGCGCGCATTATCAATCCGGCAACTGGTCTTAACTCAGCGCCGCTTTTCGTGCAGGCCAATCCATTTCCATACAAGCCATTCACGCTTGATACCACCAAGGCGACGCTGACCGAGCATCTGCATGAAACCATGAGCGGTGCAGTCACCCGGGGTAACACGATTGCCAGCAAAGACTGGGCCTGGGCACACTGTGATGCCACGCATCCTTTCCCCGGAACACCAAGCTCAACTGAAATTTGTCTGCGCAATGGTTTTGACGGCAACAAGCTGTATCAGGTCGTCTTCACCGCGCGCGATCCATTCGTGCTGGGCGCTGGCTTTGCCGCGTTCCGTGACGTTGAATCGTTCTTCAAGTTTGAGAAAGCAGACGATAACGGCCAAGCCAATCCACTGGCCGGTAAAATGCACTGGTCGATCAGCCGCGGCGTTTCACAGAGCGGCAACTTCCTGCGCGGCTGGCTGCACCTGGGTTTCAACCAGGACGAAGCAGGCCGACAGGTAAGCGATGGAATGTGGCCGATCATTGCCGGCCGGCGCATTGCATTGAACTTCCGTTGGGCCCAGCCTGACGGCGTGCTTGAACTTTTTGAGGCCGGCAGTGAAGGTCCGCAATGGTGGTCAGACTATGAAGATAATGTACGCAATCTGCCGCAGCGCGGCATTCTTGACCGTTGTACAAGAACAAAAACCTGCCCCAAGGTGATTGAGCATTTTGGCTCGGCAGAAATTTGGGAACTGAAGCTGGGCATTGAATGGGTAGGCACAGACGGCAAGAAAGATATTGCCATCCCAGACAACGTTCGCCGCTATTACATTCCCAGCACCACGCATGGCGGCACCACCACACCGGCAGGCGTGAATCTATTTGACTTTACTCCCAACAATCCAAGCTGCCCAGGTAACAAATGGGGCACGGGCGCTCTCGTAGGCAATCCTGTTCCGCATACGCAGACGGTGAATGCGATTCGCGTACACTTCCGCGACTGGGTAATGGCCAACGTAACGCCGCTGCCGAATCTCTATCCGCGCCTGAAGACGCCGAGTCCAAACTCTGGCCCGGGAAATCAAGGCGGAGAAGACAATGATCGCGGCGACAACGACGCCAACCGGCGCAACCTGGTTCCGCCAACTCTCGCGGCCATGGGCTTCCCTATTGGAATTCCGCAGCTGCGCGATCTTGATCCACGCGCTCCTGAAGCAGCCACCATCAATGGAGCAGACGAAATTCCATTCATCAATCCGGTGCTTGACTACGATTGGGGGCCGCAATTCAATCCTAGTGACGGCTCTGGCATTCCCACCAATTTCCCGCCACGAATCAAACAGGTAATCAATATGTTTGTTCCGCGCACGGACTCTGACGGCAATGAACTGGGCGGCGTGCCTGTAGTTCTGCGCGATGCGCCACTCGGCTCATATTTCGGCTGGAATATCACTTCAGCCGGATTCCATGTGTCGCAGAACTGCGATTACACCGGCGGCTACATTCCATTCGCGGTCACCAAGCAGCAGCGTATACAGAACAGCGATCCGCGTCCTTCCCTGGAAGAGCGCTACGGAACGCACGCTGGTTACGTGAAGGCAGTGCAGGCAGCGGCAGCCAGGGCTGTGGCCAGCGGCTTCCTGTTGCAAGCTGACGCGGATTCGTTGATCGCAGCGGCACAGGCCAGCCATGTACTGAACTAAACAGGCAGAGAAATCTGCCTCTCTAGTGGCTTCGGGAATCGTTCTAAAAAAACGATTCACCGGGGCCATTATTTTTTCTCCGCCGTTCAGGCCCTGTGGCATCTGGCTTAAACTGGTGCCATGAGCACCGGGGCATATCATTTTGCAGGCGAGCTTCGACGCGAACTCTGCGCCCGTAATACGCTATTTGCCGAAGCAAATAAGCTAGCCTGCGTCACCAGCTATGGAGAGATGCCCGTCACGGTCTACACGCCGGATGACGATGGACGGCATGGCAACTTCTATGCAACAAGTTACCGCGCCATTCTGAAAAATCCAGAGTGGTCAAAGCGGCTGGAAAAAGTTCATTCCCGCGCACACAGCTATCTGCCCCGGGCCGAAAGGCGGTGGCGCGAGCTTGATTCATGTACCAGTTCAGATGCGCTGCTTATGAACATATTCTGCTGTCCCGGTGTTTGCGGCAACCAATCAATCGCCGGCATATTGGGAACGGAAGCGAGTGACGATCCGGAGTTTGGCTTTCGCGCACGCGTGCCGCTAAAAACGCCTGTCCAGAGCAGCGAACTTTCAACCTCGGGGAAAGCACCGCGAGAACGATTTGATCGCACTGAGGTAGACATGCGGCTGGGCGGGCTGCTGATTGAATCCAAGCTGACCGAGAGTGATTTCCAGACCGCACCAGCTTCACTGGTAGCAGCTTATCGAGATTTGGATTTGGTATTTGACGTTCCGTCTCTGCCGCGGCTGAGAGAGTCGTTTATTTCCTACCAACTTATTCGTAATGTGCTGGCGGCACATTCCATGGGCTCAAGTTTCTGCGTACTACTTGATGCGCGCCGGCCTGACCTGAAGGAAAGCTGGCATGCAATCATGAGCTGTGTGAGATTTGCAGAACTCCGTACGCGCTGCAAGGTTTTAACCTGGCAGGAACTCAGCGCAGATTTACCGCGTGGATTGCGAAAATTTCTGGAAGTAAAATATGGGATCATACCGC
The DNA here is from genome assembly GCA_036502105.1 of Candidatus Angelobacter sp. GTDB lineage: Bacteria > Acidobacteriota > Terriglobia > Terriglobales > Acidobacteriaceae > Angelobacter. The sequence continues at coordinate 6,466 of DASXZE010000080.1, forward strand.
CGTAATTCCCGGCAAATTAAGATCTCAACTGTCTGTGTAAGCGTTAAAGGCCAAATGACTTAGCGCCATGTGAGCAAATACTGAACTTTTAACAATGTATTAACAATGGTCTGCTAGCTTGCAAGCATGCACACCGCGCCCGAACACAGGTCTTCCCGCAGTACGGAAAGTCTGGAAGAGCCGGATACCCTGAACACTGAATCGCCCAGCGCAGAGAAGCTGAAGGTGGTGCCGAAGAGCCGCGTGGGCACGCAGGAAAATGTAATTGCTGACCGGGTATTCAAAGGCCTGGTTATCTCTTGCGCTCTGGCGATTATGGTCGCGGTCGGATTGATCGTTTTCGAGTTAATCAGCCAGTCACGCCTCTCCATGAGCAAGTTCGGGTTCAATTTTCTGGTGAAACAGATATGGGACCCGGTAGCAGAAGATTTTGGCGCGCTGCCTTTTATCTATGGAACCATTGTTTCGTCTCTAGTGGCGCTATGTATCGCCGTGCCGCTCTCGGTGGGCACAGCACTTTTTCTGACTGAATTTTGCCCCAAGCAACTGCGCGGGATTCTCTCATTGCTGGTTGAGCTTCTCTCGGCTATCCCCAGCGTGATTTATGGTCTTTGGGGCATTTTTGTTCTTTCGCCCTTTCTGCGCGTTTACGTGGAGCCTTTTCTGGCGAAATATTTTGGCTGGACAGGTTTATTCAGCGGCCCGAAGTATGGTTGGGGTATGCTGGCTGCAGGCGTAATTCTGGCAATCATGATTCTGCCGATCATCGCATCCATTACCCGCGAAGTGATTACCGCTGTGCCGCGCGTTCAGCGTGAAGCGGCTTTGGCACTGGGCGCTACAAAATGGGAGATGCTGCGCATCGCGGTGTTGCGCAATGCACGCCCCGGAATTTTTGGAGCTGTGATTCTTGGCCTTGGACGCGCCCTGGGTGAAACCATGGCCGTAACCATGGTGATTGGCAATCGTCCGGAAATTGCGCGTTCCCTCTTTGCTCCCGGACACACTTTGGCCAGCGTTATCGCCAATGAGTTTGCTGAAGCGGCGGGCAATGTATATCTCAGTGCGCTGGTTGAGATGGCTCTTGTCCTCTTTGTGGTAACGCTCATTGTGAATGCTTTAGCTGGATTGCTCGTCTGGTCGATTACCCGCGGAATGCCTGCGAGGGCCATTGCTTAATTCCTCACAAAACATTTCTCTCTACCGCAGACTCACCAACGGCTTAGCGATTGGACTGATCTCATCCGCCGCACTGATTGTTACAGTGCCGCTGTTTCTGATTCTAGGCACGGTCATCTATCGCGGACTTCCAGAGTTGAACTGGGCATTCCTGACGCAGATTCCCAAACCAGTGGGTGAAGAAGGTGGCGGAATGGCTAACGCCATTGGCGGATCTATTGCGCTGCTGGGTTTGGCCAGTTTGATTGGCGTGCCGCTGGGTGTGGGAGCGGGAATTTTTCTGGCCGAATATGGCCGCAATAAATGGGGCAACATTGTCCGGTTTACCGCAGACGTGCTGAATGGAGTGCCTTCCATCGTCATTGGCATGACAGTTTATGCCCTGGTGGTTGTAGTACAGAAGCATTTCTCAATGCTGGCCGGAAGCGTGGCTCTGGGCATCATGATGATTCCCACAATTTCCCGGACCACGGAAGAAGTTCTGCTGCTGGTGCCGCAGTCCATCCGCGAAGCTGCGCTGGGGCTGGGCATTCCCCGTTGGCGAACAACCATTTCCGTAGTGCTGCGCACGGCAAGCTCTGGAATTGTTACCAGCATCATGCTCGCCTTCGCGCGCATTGCCGGCGAAACAGCGCCACTCATGTTCACGGCTTTTGGAAATTCCTATTGGAGCAAGAGCATCAATCAGCCGGTAGCCGCCCTGCCGCTACAGATATTCTCATACGCCGTAATGCCTTATGACCAGGCGCATCGCCAGGCCTGGACAGGAGCTCTGGTACTTATTTCCATGATTATGTTTACTGTCATTCTCTTCCGGTATATCGCCAGCCGTGGCGCCGTTAAAGGAGCCAATTAATGGACGCAGCCGGCATTCACGTAAAAGATTTGAACGCCTGGTTCGGAGCAAAACAGGCGCTCTTTAATATCGGGCTGGAAATTCCGGCAAAAAAAGCCACGGCCATCATCGGCCCTTCCGGCTGCGGAAAATCCACGTTCGTCCGCTGCCTTAACCGCATGCATGAGACGCTGCCGGACACGCGTGTGGAAGGCAATGTCGCTATTGGCGACCTGGATGTTTACGGCAAAGGCGTTTCACCCGTATGGATACGCCGCCGTGTTGGCATGGTCTTCCAAAAACCGAATCCGTTTCCAACCATGACGATCTATGACAACGTAGCTTCAGGACTGAAACTGAATGGCTTTGGCAATCGGCGTGAGTTGGACATCATTGTGGAGCGTTCACTCAGACATGCGGCGCTGTGGGACGAAGTAAAAGATGATTTGAAAAAGAAATCCGGAGCCAGTCTTTCCGGCGGACAGCAGCAGCGCCTTTGCATAGCACGCGCGCTCGCAGTGGAACCTGAAGTTCTGCTCATGGACGAACCAGCTTCTGCGCTTGATCCCATTTCCACCGCAAAAGTTGAAGACCTGGTTTTTGAATTGAAAAAAGAATATACAGTGGTGATTGTTACCCACAATATGCAACAAGCGGCGCGCGTAGCAGACTTTACCGCTTTCTTTCTCATGGGCTACATGGTGGAGCTGGATAAGACGGAAAAAATGTTTACCAAGCCTTCCGACAAGCGCACGGAAGACTACATTACAGGGAGGTTTGGATGACGCGCATACGGTTCCATCAGGGGCTCGACGACTTAAAACAGAAATTACTGGCCATGGGCGGCCTGGCTGAACAAGCTGTGGAGCGCGCTGTCAGGGCATATCAGGGAATGGACCTTTCCCTCTGCCAGATTGTGCTGCGCGATGAATCTAAAATCAACGCGGCTGAACGCGACGTGGACGAAATGTCCATTGACCTGCTGGCCATGCAGCAGCCCATGGCGATTGATCTGCGCTTCATTGTTGCCTGCATCAAGATCAACGCTGACCTGGAGCGCGTGGGCGACCAGGCAGTGAACATCGCTGAGCGCGTGATGGACCTGGCATCGCGTCCTGCTACCGTCCTGGACGTTGACATTCCACGGATGGCGCAGATCACTATTAGCATGGTGCATGACGCATTGAACGCTTTTCTCACGGCCGATGTGGAAATGGCGCAGTCAGTACTGGAGCGCGATGACCTGGTGGACAACATGAATCGCGAGATTTTTGAGGCCGTGGATTTTGCCATGGGTAAATCCAGCGGCAACCATCGCAACCTGCTGGACACGCTGATTGTTGCCCGGAACCTGGAGCGCGTAGCGGACCATGCCACGAATATTGCGGAAGATGTAATCTTCTGGGTTCGGGGCGCTGACGTAAGGCACCATGCACAAACCTAGCTTTTTCATCTAAATATTCATTATAAATGAAGTAATGCTTTAAGCTTCACGGTCATATCTGACCGGCGCATGAGTGTGGAAACAACATACAATGGATGTACGGCGCAAATCTCCGGCGAATGGCTCCAAGCCTGATCCCATCCAGCGTATGAATCGTTCTGTGTCAGACCCGTCACTGTATATCAATCGAGAAGCCTCGTGGCTTGCCTTCAACAGGCGCGTGCTGGAGGAGGCCAACGATGAGCACAATCCCCTGCTGGAGCGGGTAAAGTTTCTGGCCATCTCAGCCAGCAACTTTGACGAATTTTTTGAAGTCCGCGTAGCCGGCTTATTGCAGAGGATTGAAGAAGGCTTCATTGACTCAGGCCCGGACGCGCTTACAGCCCAGCAGGAGCGTGAACTGATTGCCCTGGAGACGCACGAGTTTGTCCAGGAGCAATACGAATGCTGGAACCAGAAACTGCTGCCGGCATTAGCCAAGGAAAACATACGCGTACTTGACCTGAAAGACCTTTCGACCGAGCAGGAAGCATTCATTGACGCTTACTGCGAACGGGAAGTAGATCCGCTGCTTACGCCGGTTACGGTGGATCCGGCGCATCCTTTTCCGCGGGTCTTGAATAAAGCGCTGTGCATTGCGTTACTGCTGAAACGCAAACGCCGGGCCAGCGGAACTTACATGGGTGTGATCACGGTGCCGCGCGCTCTGCCGCGCCTGGTGCACCTGCCTTCCAAGACTGGCGTTGATTACGTTTTTCTCGCAGACCTTCTTACTTATCATGCAGCCAGCATGTATCGCGGGTATGACATTATTTCCGCTGCGTCCTTTCGCGTGACCAGAAACAGCAACCTGTATCTGGAAGAAGAAGAAACGCGCAACCTGCTGGAATCTGTCCGCACTGAATTGCACCGGCGGCGTAAAGGTGACGCCGTGCGTCTGGAGATTGACGCCAATGCCAGCGCGGAAATCGCCAAGCGCCTGCAACAGACTTTTGAACTTGAAGACTGGCAGATTTTCTATACACAGGGACCGGTGAATCTCTCGCGGCTCTTCAATTTTTATGATCTAGAACGTCCGAACCTGAAATATCGCACGCTGGTTCCGCGGGAGTTGCGACTACCCGCCAGCAGCAGCAACATTTTTGTCGAGCTGCGCAAACGTGACGTTCTGCTGCACCATCCTTATGATTCTTTTGACGCGGTGGTTGATTTTATTGAAAGCGCGGCCAGCGATCCTGACGTGATTTCGTTAAAGCAGACGATCTACCGCACCAGCCACGATTCGCCGATCGTGGGAGCGTTGGTTTCGGCCGCTGCATCGGAAAAAGAAGTTACAGCCGTATTGGAATTGAAGGCCCGCTTTGATGAGGCTTCAAACATTCAATGGGCGCGCACGCTGGAAGATGAAGGCGTGCAGGTTTACCACGGACTTGTGGGTCTGAAGACCCATTGCAAGCTGTGCTTACTGGTGCGCCGCGACCCTGACGGAGTGACGCGCCGCTATGCCCACATCGGCACGGGAAATTACAATCCCACGACCTCGCGCTTTTATACAGACGTAAGTTTGTTGACGGCATGGCCGGAGATCACTTCTTCTGTGCACTTGGTCTTCAACTATCTCACGGCTTACTCTGAAGCGCCGAGCTACGCTCCACTGGCCATCTCGCCGATTAACCTTGCCGCGACAACACTCTCACAAATCCAGCGTGAAACAGATCATGCTGGGAACGGGCGCCCGGCGCGGATCATTGCCAAGATGAATTCCCTGCTCGATAAGAATGTGATTGAAGCTTTGTATCGTGCATCTCAGGCAGGTGTGAAGATTGACCTGACAGTGCGCGGCATGTGCTCGCTGCGTCCGGGCGTGCCGGGAGTAAGCGAGAATATTGTTGTCCGCAGCATAGTTGGACGCTTTCTGGAACACAGCCGCATTTTCTATTTTGAAAATGGCGGCGAAGACGAAGTCTATATTTCCAGCGCTGACTGGATGCCGCGCAATCTCTATGAACGCGTTGAAGTGCTTTGCCCGGTCAGCGAACCGTCACTCAAGCAACGGATTAAGAGCGAGATACTTGCCGCTTACCAGGCTGACAATGTGAAAGCGCGTTTTCTTGATCGCAATGGACACTACACGCGCGCCACACGCCGCCGTGGTGACGTGAGTTTTTCATCCCAGGACTTTTTGATTGCCGTGGCAGAAGGCACGGTCACGGCCGCCGATATACCTGATCCGGTAATCCACAAAGCCAAGAGCTCAACCGTGAGAAGAAAAAAACAGGCGGTTTCCCGATAGCCTATGATCCTCTATTTTTTGCGACATGCATCTGCCGGCAAGACCATGCTCAATCCTAAGAAAGATGAGCGCCGGCCTTTGGACGAAGAGGGCATTCTGCAAGCCCGCTATGTGGGCCGCATGCTGGCGAACCTTGATGTGCAGGTCGATCAGATTATCAGCAGCCCGCTGAAGCGCGCACGCCAGACGGCGTCACTGGTTGCAAATGAATTGGCGTTTGAAGCAGAGGTGCAGATGGATGACGCGCTGCGTCCGGAAGCAGAGTTTGAGCAGTTTCAGGCAATGCTGGCGCGCTACGGAAAATATGACGCCATCATGGTGGTGGGACATAATCCCAGCTTCACAGAGTTTTTAAACAAGACTGTAGCGCGAGCTGGCGCGGCGCAGATTGAATTTAAAAAGGGCGCGGTAGCGAAGGTAGAAATGCATGGCCGCACTGGCACATTACAGTGGTTGGTCACGCCCAAGATTGCGCGCACGCTTCAGACCAGTTTAAAGATCAGTTCCCTGCCAAAGACTGCGCGGAAATAGACGCGCTCTTTTTCTCCAGCCCACAATTCAAGATCGGCGCCGCCGCGGCCAGCTTTTACGGCCAGTGTTACGTCTCCACCGCGAGCAATTGCGCGAACCGATTCCACAGACGAGCGTCTCCCCTGATTCAAAGCGCGCGCGACGCGCAAAATCGCCGTAGCTTTAATCACGTCTGACCTGATCTGGGCGGGCAGCAGCTTAATCAAGCGGTCACGCAACTGCGGTTTGGAATTACCCTGAAAGCGCGCGACGGTGGCAATGATTTTTCTTTGCATGGGCGTAAACCCGTACAGCTCAGAGCGCGAGATCACGTAATAAGCGTGGCGATGCAGACCAACAGGATTGATATAAATTCCCACTTCATAGAGCATGGCCGCAGCGTCAAT
>DASXZE010000081.1:0-5155 GCA_036502105.1 Candidatus Angelobacter sp.
GAAAATACTCAAGTTTATGCCGGAGTTTGGACGACATTATTTGGCAACACAGGGACGGTAACATTGCGGAGAAAATATTTCAAACGGGCCGTAACCCTTCGCACGGTCCCCGCCTCCAATTATAGTGAAGTGTGCTTGCCGTTGCGGAGATCAGCCGTCTCTCCGAAAAGCGCCAAACCATTCAGCGCAACAACCATTAAAATGGTACGGAACACTCGAAGGAGAAAACAATGAAGTTTCCTCAAGCCATTGCTGCTCTCGCCATTGTTGCGATCTGCGGCTGCAAGGCGAGCACTCCCAGCCAGACAGAAACCAAAATGGTGAATGAAGTGAAGCATGCAGTGACCATCGGCGGCAAAGACGTGCCGAACCCGATTGCTTATTCTGCTGACGTAGCCAAAGAAGGCGCGGAACATTTTGGCCATCATTGCCAGATCTGCCATGGGCTGGACGGCCAAAACACCGGCGTTCCCTTTGCCACAAAAATGGACCCGCCTGTCGCCGATCTCTCAGTCAAAGACGTGCAGGACTACACTGACGGCCAGTTGAAATGGATCATTGAAAATGGCATTCAGCCCTCTGGCATGCCAGGCTGGAAAGGCATTCTCACTGACGAGGAAATGTGGAACATGGTCCACTTCATCCGCCATCTGCCGGCCAAAGGCAGCCTGGGCGCTCCGGCGATCTTTAAGGAAGAAGCAGAAGAACACGAGCATGCGGGACATCATCATCACGATGCAACGCCGCACAAACATTAATTACGCTGGCACTAGAAAAAACAAAACGGGAGCTCACTGGCTCCCGTTTATTTTTGTTTCAGACTCAGCGAATAGCGCTGTTGGATTTTTAACTTATTGCCGGAAATAATTTGAAGGCGTTGGAGCCGGTGCAGGCGCTGGCGCTGGATCACTGGTAGGCGTTGGCTCTGTTGCCGGCGGCGGTGGCGCGGTAATGGGGGTAGGCGCTGGCACTGGCGGCGGATTTACTGGAGCCGACGAATAAGTTGGACGCGGTGGAAGCGGAGGAGCAGTATCTGCTCCCGCTGCTTTGCGCACAGCTGCGATAAACGCCTCGGCAGATTGCGGCGGCTGCACCGACCCAGTCAGGATGGTTTTGAAATCCACCATGCGGCCATAGAGTTCCTTGGTCGCGTCTTCATCCTGCTTGATCACCGCTCCGTTGAAGCTGATGCCGGCAAATAATCCGCGCGCGCGGGAGTAGGTCAGCACTTCAGCCCGCATCTTCCAATCGGTTGAGCCTTCAGCATGGCGTCCAACAGGACCGGCCGCCACGGAAGCATCTGCCCCCAGCTTGAATTTGCTGGTCAGCAATGCTTGCATGCCGCGGTCATTCATCACGACCATAATCAGGTCCACAGCTTGTCCGCCAATCTGCAGGCCAATGCTTCCGCCTGTAGTCGTGAGCGGCGCTGGAGCGCTCCACCCAGTCGCCGTGCGGCATGTAGCCATGCCACGACCGTGTGCGCCGCCAATCACAAAACCACCTTTAAGCAATGAAGGCACCACGGCAACACACTTCGCCGAGCCAATAATTTCAATTGGAATCCCGCTATCAGGAGTGGACATGATTTCATCCAGAACAGTGGTGGCCGAAGCCAGGCGGCTCGAAGCGGCTTCCGCAGCAAAAGCTGCGCCGGAAAGCGTAAGTGCAAACAGCACAACACGAAGCAGTGTTTTCATAAGTCCCTCAAATTGATTTTAGCTGGTGAGCGCGGATAAGAAAAATGCACGGCAGGGAAAATAAATAAAGGGTTGGATACGGTGACCCTCGTAACCGTGTCCAACCCCGTCTCCCAGGTTCTGTGGTAGGTGAGAAGAGTATCCATCGCAACCGTTTTAGCGGCAAGTAACCGGGGTTCTTTCGCTGGCTACAATTAGGACATGTACTTTGGGGGACATCTCATTCGTCAACAGCAACTCGCGTTTCATCCCCAAAAGTAAAAGGCCCGGCAGTGTTGCTGCCAGGCCTTTTGATTTTTCCGTGAAACAGTTATTTCGACGAAGTAACCAGCGAGTGCGTAATCGCATGTACGGAAAGCGCGATGCGGTTTTGTACTCCAACCTTGCGCATGAGTTTGGCCACGTGGGCTTTCACGGTGCGTTCTTCTATTCCAAGAACCGAACCAATCTCTTTATTGGAGCGGCCCACCACCAGAAGCTCAAGCACTTCTTTTTCACGATCAGTAAAGGTGACTCGGCCTGCGGGAAAGATGCGTCCCGGAGACGAGGTTACTCGTTCAATAAAAATAGAGAGTACGCGACGCGGCGCCCAGACTGAACCCGCATGCACGATCCTCATTGCCTGAATAAACTCCGCTGGCGACGCGGCTTCATCCACATAGCCTTTTGCGCCTGCGGCCAGGGCTTTCAGAATAGTTTCGTCGTCGGCGCCGCTGCCGGTAACGATGATGCGCAAATCAGGACGTGCTGCTTTCAGTCCGGCCATGACGTCAAACAGGTTCTGTCCCGCACGCGTACCCAGTAGAACAAGATCAATGTCCTTGCGCGGCCCCAGTTCTGCAAGGCTGCAAGAGACCAGTTCAAGGTCCGTTTCTGTATCGAACAGCGATTTCAATCCAATGAACCGGAGCGGATCGCTCTCTACCACAGCTATGCGAATCGTTCTTTTCGATGCGCCTGCTTTCATCAATACTCCTTGTTGAGACCGTGGCGTGATGTGTGCATTGTAAGCAAAAAATGGAGCGCCCGATCTGAAAGTATCATGAACCTCAGCCCAAGCCCATTCATTAGCAGGGTACATGTACTGTTGCCGGAGCGCAAGGTACGGTCGACGATGTGGGGTTACTTGCTGGCTTCCAAGCGCGAAGTATTACCTAAAACAAAACTATCTGCGTGGCCCAGCGCAAAACCGCGCTGGTAACCATCACAGTAACTCGTCTTCGCCGGCAGGTCAGGCTGCTTTGCCGGACGAAAATTCGCGCAGCTCACAAAATGAAAATCGATTTGAGCAGCATTGGGATTGGCAGGGTAGCCGCGTTCAATCCCATCGTTATAGCCAGAGAAAAATCCCTGATCAAAGTAGGCGAACTTTGTGTCGGCAGGTGACTGTGCTTCTTCCAGCGAGACAGCCAGAGCGCGGAGCGAATCTATGGCGCGGAAAGCGTGTCCGGAATAGCCATCGCGATAGCCCACTTTTAAACCAGCTTGAAAGCCTTTTTCAAAAACACCGCGTGGCCCGAATTGCGACGAATATCCCAGCTTGAGACCATGAATATCTTTGAGCTTGCACCGCCGCACCGTGCCTATGCTGATATCCGTATTGCCAACGTGGTAACCCGCTTCGTAGCCGTGCCGGTATCCGTGGGCAAAAGCAGAGTGTGCGAACATCACAGCCGATCCAGGCTCGCGCAGGTGTGGGTCTTTGACTTGGGATTGGGCATGCGCAGAAGTAACAACTGCGGCAGCAAGAAAAAGCGTGAGAAAAAGGCGCGCCATAATGGCTGGTCAACCTCCAGATTCCTAGTGTCAGATGACCCTCCGTAACCCAGGGATGTCATAGGTTTAACTCTGTCCTAAGGTCTATTTACCTACCCTCTAGGTCTTTCTGTGAATGGCTGCAAATGCCATGTAGCTGGATACTTGTCCTACCTTAACCCCAATCATGAAGAGCAAGCTGAACTCTCCGGCTACGGCAGATTAAAACCTGGGGGAAACGGAGCCGAGGGAGGGAAGGCGACTCAGACTGATTTGCGATATTCCCCGGGAGGTGAAACAGCCGCCCGGGGCACTCGTATTCCCCTCCCCCGAGGTCTAGGTGCACCTGGAAATGACATGCGTAACCTGCTGCGACGCTACATGCCGCTGGTTTGTCTTTTTGCGCTGCCTCTAGCGCTCTGCGCACAGCCTCGCAATCCTTACGATCTTGAATTACAAGCTCTCCGCTCACAATGGGCGTCTGCCAACAAGCTGGAAAAACTGGCCCTGCTGGACCACATAAGCCATTTGCGCGACTACGTTGACGATCGCAGCCAGGTCAATCTGGCTCTGGAAAGCGTGCGCCAGTCTGCGGCGGAAAGCGATCTGGTTAAGAACGAGGCCGCAGCCTATCTGGATGATCTCCGCGCCTTCAAAATGCCTTTACAGCCTCGCGCACAACACTGGTATGCCGCTGCGGACTCGAGCAAGCGCGTGTTGCTGGAAGCACAAGAAAACGCCAACACAGAAAAGACTTCTGGCTATGCGACTCTGGCTGAGTTGGAGCATTTGTCTGGCAAGCCGGAAGCCCCGGACCACATGCTGCAGGCGGCGCGATTGGAACCAACGGCTGCACATTGGCTGCGCGCGGCTGAGTTTTGTGATGATCCTCTCCGCAAGTTCGCCGCCCTGCGCAGCGGACTGGCTCTTCAGCCTGCCGATCCCGGCTTGAACGTGGAATTGGCAACTTATTACGTAGGCCGCCAGCAGTTGGAAAAAGCTCGCGACATACTGTCCACCGCGACCGCCGCAGCGCCGGATGACTTTGTAGTCCGCGAGCGCCAGGCCAGCATCTTCTTGAATCTGGGTATTCGTTCGGCTGCGTTGCCGGAATTGCGCCGCCTGGAAAAACAGTGGCCCGCTCCACTTTGGCTGCAAGCGCGGCTGGCGCTGGATTACGAGCAGATGGGTCTGCTGGACGATGCCGCACGGCTTGCTGCGGCCGTGGTCGCTGAGAAAAGCGATGACCGCGAACAGCTTGAGCTGCTGGCCCGCTTCCACGAACGTCGCCACATGAAGTACGACCTTCAGGCTGACTATATCGCGCTATCGCGTCTGCAGCCCGGCCAGGCCGATCTATGGTCACATCTGGCGCAGGTACAGCTCGATTGCGGCGACGCGGAAGGTGCAAAGAAATCGCTGCTGCGCATGGTTGCGCTGGATGAAGAAAATATTGACGCGCATCGCCGGCTGGCCCAGGTTTACACAACGCTGCATCTTGATCGCGAAGCCCAGCAGGAACTGGTAAAAGCCTCCAGCGCTACGCGGCCAGATATCCTCAATGCTGACGCACAATATCTGGCTGACCCAGCGTCTCTGGCAAAAACTGCTTTCGCCGGCACGCCTGCACAAACTGACACCACGTTGGCTGATATCCGCGTGCAGGAGCTTCTTTCCAGCGGCCTGGATCGCGTACACAT
>DASXZE010000082.1:0-7310 GCA_036502105.1 Candidatus Angelobacter sp.
GTTTGGCAGCAGAGCGGTTGGCGTAATCATGACCGGCATGGGCGACGACGGCGCTGACAGCCTGGGCCTGATGAAAGACGCAGGCGCGCTCACGATTGCGCAGAGTGAAGATTCCTGCACGGTTTTTGGCATGCCGAAAGCTGCCATTGAACGCGGGCACGCCATGCGCGTGGTCCCGCTGGATATGCTGGCCAACACGCTGGCCATGCAATGCAATCCGGAAAGAATTGCTCGAGCTGTTGTAAAAGTTTAGTTGGGATTTGCAAGGAGAAAAGCATATGGAAACATTTCCAATTCTGATACGCAAGGACAACCGGCCGATCCGGTATCTGGTGGTGGACGATTCCGTTTTCGCGCGCAAGAACGTAGCCAAGATGGTGGAATCTTTTGGCGGCGAAATTGTTGGCGAAGCCGGGGACGGCTGCACGGCGATCACTGAATATGATCGCACCACGCCTGACATGGTCCTGATGGACATCACCATGCCGCAGATGGAAGGCATTGAGGCCGCGGAGCGTATTGTCCGCTCACATCCTGATGCTCGCATCGTCATGGTTTCATCCGTCGGCTACCAGGAAAACATTGTGGCTGCGTTACAAAAAGGCGCTCGCCATTTTGTGCAGAAGCCGGTGAAGTCAGAGATCCTTTACGAAGTAATTAAGTACGTAATGGGCGATGACGCGGTGGTGGCCACGCCAGCAGCCCAGGAAAGCTAAACCAGATGAAGATCGAACTGATCCAGCCTTTTATCAATGCGGCGGACGCAGTGCTGGCGGAAACGCTGCAATGCGCCACGCGCATGGGCGACGTAACCATGGACGAAGAAGCCTATCGCCGCAAAGGCATCGCTTCCATGGTCACGATCAAGGGCGATATCGAAGGCCGCATTATTTTTGATATCGATACGCCAACCGCAGCCAAAGTGGCCAGCTATCTCACCGGATCGCCGGTGCAGGCCAGTGACGACGTGGCGCGCGAAACTGTCTGCGAACTGGCCAACATGGTGATTGGCAGCGCCATTACCACGCTCAACGACCAGGGATTTAAGTTCAAGATTTTTCCGCCAGTGGTCCACTCGGACGAACTGGGTGAAAAAAGCAGTGAAGACCAGGAAGCCCTGGTCATGTGCTTTGACACCGATAGTGGAAATATTTTCATGAACATTGCCATGCGGTACAACATCCAGCACCGAACCGATTCGCGACTCAGCTAACTTTCTCTCCTTGCAAGAATAAAAATGGACGGTCAAGCGGCCGCCCATTTTTTATGCGTACATGTTGTTCCTAATTTCTATGGGAAAGTGCGCACCACGAATGGAATTTGCAACAGACATGGTTGGGGAACTTTGTTATTGAAATTTAAATCCAGCGTGGGAACACAAGTTGGGTCTTGCTGCGGGACATGAAACGTTGGCAGCGGGCTGCTGACCACGGATGGATCCACGGCCGTAGCCAGCGGAACATTGGTGCTGGTCGGGATTACGTAGATGGAAGCAGTGTTAAATGTTCTATCTGGCAGCGGAGGAGGCGGTAAACAATTAGCTCCCTGGCAGTTGGGCAAATGAACATTGTCCCTGATTGTGGTAATGTCCCTGGCGCTAAGCGCGAAAACCCTCGAAGCATCCGGAGATGAATCAATTGAAATTACACCTGGGCCGATCGTAATTGTGCTGCTTTCCTGCAGGGAAACTGCATCAATCACGCTGACCAGGTTGCCGGTGCAATTGGTGGGCGTGGCCAAAAGGCCGATGATCGTTGTGTGGTTCACGCCCGCGGGACAATTCCCCAGCGCTGCGTAGGCCCTGGTCCCGTCAGAAAGAGCAGTCACCGAAGTAGGCCTGCCGGAAAGAGCAACGTCCGCCAGCTTCGCCGGCAGGACCTGCGGATTTGATCCCAGATCAAAGCCGTTGGCCTTGATTACACTGATTGAGCTCTCCCCTGTGTTGCTCACATACACGCGCTTCAACGTGGGTTCATAAAAAGCAAAATTCGGTGAAGGCGCTACGGTTGTGCCTACTTTGATTGAATTATTTGGCAGGCATGACGGGGTGTCGGTGTCACAGGGCAAAACAATATCCAGCGACGCGTCAATCACGCTCACCGTACCGTCGCCCTGATTGACAATAAAAACAAACAAGCCATCCGCACTCATTACGCCCCAGACCGGCTGCGAACCCACGGCAATCGTTTTCACCACCGTGTTATCGATGGTGGAAATCTCGGTCACGTCGTTGCTGCCCTGGTTCACAACAAAAATCTTGTTGTTTGCGGCATTGCCGGCAATCATCACCGGATGCGTTCCCACAGGAACCGTGGCTGTAACCGCCAGCACAGCTCCTGAAATCACGTCCACGGTATTGCTTCCACTGTTGGCAATGTAAATATTGCCGGCGCTGCTGGTTGTGCCCCCTGTTGGCACAAGACTTGTAGGTGGCAGCGTTACCGTGCTGACAATAGCCGACTGCGGCAGCAACGCTGTGTAGATTGAAACCGTGGGCGGCGTGCTGGTGTCGCCGCTGTTGATGGTAAAAGCGCGCGAACCGGCCTTTCCCAGAAACACCGGGTTCGGTCCTACAGTCACCACTCCTGCGCTTGAGTCCCCTGAGACGTCAATGTGCATGTCACTGCCATTGGCCAACGACCCTGGATTGGTCGATAAGGTGACCGCGTGCGAGAGCGTCGCAGGATTGCCCGTGGGCGCCGGAACAGGAACTATGAATTGCCGCAATGTGTCATTGCAGCCCACCGCTAACATCACAAAGATTGCCGTACAAAACAATAGCCACAAAGCCCTGAAACGTGACTTCATTCAAACTCCGCCGGTTCTACCGGATATTGAACGCAAAAACTCTTAAATATTGCGAAGAATTTTATTGTACCCGAGCACCCGGTAATTATCACCCAGCAGACGTACTATCTGCTTCAAATCGTCCGCCTTCAACCGGCGCGGCCTCTGCCGGATTCCCTCTTCAGGCAGCTCTTTTTGGCGGCTTTTTCCTGCCATTACCGGCTTTTTGCCGCCCCTGTACCTCCACCCCAGACTCCCGCTGCGCCGCCTCAACCCTCTGTGGCGCTTTCTTTTTCCCTTCCATCTCAGCCAGGCTTTTCTTGAGCGCCTCCATTAAATCCACAGGCGCGGCGGACGCCCTGGGCTTCTCAACCGCCACAATCTTTTTGCCATCCATATGGGCTTTCACCAGCTTTTTCAGGTTCTCTTCAAACGTGTCATGGTATTTGCTGGGGTCCCATTTGGCCGCCAGCGCCTCAATCAGCTGATGCGCCACCTTCACTTCGCCATCTTTTAACTTGGCATGGTCAGAGCCAAAATCCGGAGCTTCACGAATTTCTTCCTCGTAATACATGGTGTGCAGCATCAGCCCTTTTTCATAAGGACGCAAAAATGCCGTGTATTCGCGATTGTGCATGGCCAGCTTGGCTATACCCACATAATCTGTCTCCTGCATCGCGCGGATCAGCAAAGCATAAGGCTTCCGGGCCGCTTCCTCCGGCGCCAGATAATAGGACGATTCAAAGTACACCGGATCAATCTCTTCCTGCTTCACAAACTCCAGTATCTCCATGGTCTTGGCCGTCTTGGGCTCAATCTTCTTGATCTCCGCCGGCTCCACCACCACGTACTCACCTTTGCGGAATTCATAGCCTTTGACCAACTCATCGCGGGCCACAACCTTGCCATCGGCAGGACACACCAGCTGTTGCTTCACCCGCGTGTTATCGTCCCTGTGCAGCATATGAAATGAAACTCTTGTCCCTCTCGCCCCGGAAAAGAGCCGTACTGGCATGGAAATCAGCCCAAACGAGAGATATCCGGTCCATACAGAAGCAGCCATCATTCACCCCGGCAAATAAAAGTTGATTGGTTTGCCCATTTTTGCGGCAGCCCTTTCTCTTGTACGATGCGAATAGGCGCTTTCACGCCGCCAGAACTACCTTTGCACCTGCCCGGAGGAACGACTGCCAGACTCGCGCTCATTCAGAATCTCTCACGTTCTGGCCCTCATCTTTGCCGCAGTTATTCTTGCGGTCTTTGAATTTCTGCATCATGCTGAGTTCCCGGCAACTGGTGGCCGCTTTCTCACCGCTCTGGCCATCACCCTTGCGTTCGCCCTGCTGGCCTGGTTCGCCGGGGGCGTGAGCTTGAGCGGGGCACTTGCCGGTTCGGCCGTGGCTTTCATCATGGCCATCCGCGATCTCCGCATGTTTCTTGCTCTCATCATTGTTTTCTCCGTGACCCTGGCCGCCACGCGTGTTGGCTATGCGCGCAAACAGCAGCTCCGCACCGCTGAACCCGCCGGCGGACGCACCGCAGCCCAGGCCATGGCAAATCTCGGCATCGCCGCGCTGGTGGTAGCCATTGCTCCTGCAACCTGGCCATTGCTCGCCCTGGCTGCCCTGGCTGAAGCCGCTGCGGACACTTCGTCCAGTGAGATCGGCATGGCCTTCCCAGGTAAAACCGTGCTGGTTACAAACTTCAAACCAATTCCTGCCGGAACAGACGGCGGAATCAGCTTGTTTGGAACACTGGCGGCGTGCCTCGGCGCAATCACAGTTGCGGCTGCGGCACTGCTTTCAGGGTTGGTCACGCCCAGGCAGGCCGCGGTCATTGTGCTGGCAGGTTTCCTTGGCACCATGGTGGATAGCCTGCTGGGCTCGCTCTTTGAACGCAGAGGCTGGCTCAACAACGATCTGGTAAACCTGCTCAGTACCGCGGCAGCGGCTGGCCTGGCGTGGGCGTTCGCGTAAAGTCTCAAAACCATCTGCCCTATAAACTGCTTACGGTTTTCCCCAGCGCCGTCTCCACATCTGTTTCTTTCGTGCTTGGCAGCTTTCCCGTCCAGACCTGTTTCACCAGTCCAGCGCGGTCGATCAGCAACAGCGTGGGTGTGCCGTTCACTTCCAGCGTCGGCAGGTCAGATTGCCGGATCTCATCCACCGCCACGCCTTCTCCATTTAAATAGGCCTGCGCCTCCGCCGGCGACTGCGGCAGCACGGCGATAGTGCGAACATGCTGCTGTTTGCATTGCTCTACCAGCTTTTTATAGAAGCCCGCGCTTTCAGTGCAGAAGTGGCACGTGGTGGATACGGCAAAAACCAGGTTCTTGTCGTTCGCCTGCCAGTCCACGTTCTTCAGCGCAAATTTGGTATTCAACGCGATCACATGCTGCGGGTCGCTCCGCTTTTGCGTGTAATTCCTGATAAACAAAATGGCCACCAGCACGGCCGTGATCACAATGCCAATATTGGCCGCCAGCTCAAGTTTTTTTGCCAGGCTCCGCTCATTCGTTCCTGTAGTTTCAGCCATATTCATCCTCGCTTCAAAATAATCTTTTAACCCATGCAACGTGAAAAGGAAAGCCCACGGATTGCAAGCGGACTTCCCTTAATATTCAGTTCGCGGATCAAACCCGCGTTACTGCCTTTATTCACAGGCCGGACAAATTTCAATACATCTTCCCAGTTGCTGGGAACAGGACAAACGGCAGAATTGCGTGGTACAAGCGCTGAGACATGCCGTGTACCGATTGTCGCAGGTTTGGCAGCAGTCCTGGGAAGCGGCTGAAGCGCGGGTTGGCTTGGCCAGTACAACCACGGCAAAAACCAGCGCAAGCAGAATGAACATCCGGAGCAGGGGACGAATATAGTCTGTCATTTTTTCCTCCTTCATCTTTATTGCGATGAACTGTTAAAGCTCGAAACAGAAAAATAATGGTTTTTGAATCGGGAATCTAAATCCGCTTTTTTATGGAACTCCTGCGTTTCAAAAAGTTGAGTGCCAAAAATAGTGTTCAAAAATTGAGCCTGGCTACTCAACCAGGCATGCCGGGCAAACTTCAATGCAGGTATTCAGTTGGCGCTGGCAGCCGGAGCGGCAGATCTGCGTAGTACAACCGCTGAGGCATGCCGTATACCGGTTTTCGCAGGTTTGGCAACAGTCCTGTGCAGCGGCTGAAGCGCGGGTCGGTTTGGCCAGTACCACCACAGCGAAAGCCAGTGCAAAAAGAATGAACATCCGAAGCAACGGTCGAATATAGTCAGTCATTTTGTTTCTCCTTCCATCGCTCGCGCGATGGAACATTGCAAAAGTCTAACCATCCAAAACTGCTGCTCAACAATTCAGCTCTGCTATTCCGGTTATTGGAACAAGCAACATTTCAATCCCATAAGGGGAAAAATACCTTTCGCGAAAAAATCACGTTTGATCTCCTTTGTCTCGCGCAGCGCATGCCTTCGGTGGTGTGCTTCGCGCGACTCACTTGATTCTTCCTCTGTGTCCCTCTGGTAAAAGGTTTCGCTTTGAATGAACAGCAAATCCGTATCATCCGCGTTTATCCGTGCAGAGTTTTTGCCTTTCCAATCACCCGATGTCCGCTCACCAGATCACCCGATTCTCCCCCCACCCCGTCATTCTTTAGCTTTTGTTGCAAACAAAAGCACTTCCGTAAATCGGCCCTTGCGCCGCCCTTGCACCGCCCAAGCACGGCCCATGCACCGCCCTTGGGCCGTCCAGGGGCCGTCCAGGGGCCGTCCAGGGGCCGTGCAAGCCCAAGCTCCAAATCGGTCCTTGGGGGGCGGACTTCAGCATTTGAGAATCGCAACACACACGCTGCTGATTTCAAACAACAAAGCTTTCCGATCTTCTCCATGGCTCATCTTCTCTATGGCTCATCCTAGCTTCGTCCGCTGCAACAATCACGCGCGAACTAGTTCCATTGCATAGGTCATGTCTTTTGCGACCCACTGCCTGACATAGTTCATTGTCCATTCGGCAATAGGTGGAAGGAAACTGGCGCACGCCCATGCTCCTGTGTGTCGCAATACATCGCAGATAAGCTTTGCGCGCCACATTTGAATTTGCTTTTGATCCGCGTTGATCCGCGGTAAAGCTTCTTCTTTGGTTACTCCGCAGCAATACTTTCTTATCCGTGTAAATCAGTGCTATCCGTGTAATCCGTGGTGTGGTTTTCCTTTTTCCGCTCACCACATCAAAGCTTTCTCATCGCTCTATGAATTTTCCGTTAAATCACATTTTCTGCGGTGATCACCTGATATTGCCTTTGCTCCGCTCCCTCTACTCTGCCTGTGGAGAAACAAAAAATGCCGCTTCGTCGCGCTCAATTTATATTTCTGTTCGCTGCTCTCTGTTTATCGCGCCTCCTGATTGCGCAGACCACCGCATCGCCAACGCCTGCGGATGAATTCACCATCGTCGCCCTGCCGGACACGCAGTTTTATTCCAGCACCTATCCACAAATATTTGCCGCGCAAACTCAGTGGATCGCCAATCACGTG
>DASXZE010000083.1:0-3629 GCA_036502105.1 Candidatus Angelobacter sp.
GGTTACTGCCTACATGAATAGCTGTGTGCTGGAAATCAAAGCCGATACAGTGCGGATCAAGACGCCCGAAGGCGAGCGCACGCTGAAGAACGATTTTGTTTTTGCCCTGACGGGCTACCATCCGGACTATGAGTTTTTGCAGGGGCTGGGGATTGAGTTGACGCGTCCGGAGATGAAGCCGGTGTGCGATGCGAAGACGTTTGAAAGCAACGTGCCGGGAATTTATGTGGCTGGCTGCGTTGTGGCGGGCGCGCGGACGAGCGAAATATTTATTGAGAACGGACGCTTTCACGGAAAGCAGATTGCCGAAGATTTAAAAGTAAAGATACACGCGGCGAGGATTGGCGAGTAAGCTAAGCGCGTTTTGCTGCTAAATGCGAAAAGCCTTTACCAAATCGATTTGGTAGAGACTTTTCTGAATCGGCATAGCAAAGAAAAATATTACAGCGGGTTGTTCGACTTTTCCTCGGCCGCGTTCGCTTCGCGGAGTCGCTTAGAACAGGAGCGCTACTTTTATATATCTTCTTCCAGGTATTCCATCACAGCATGAAGAGTGTTTTCTTCCAGAGATATATTGGGCAGGCGGACGCGGTCTTCTTTGGCCAGCCGTTTCCCGGCGGACTCGGCGACGGTGAGATCAACGCCCATTTCTTCATGCAGAAAGGGAACCAGTTCGTCGGACTCAACGCGGGCTACGAAAGTGCCTCCGGCATTTTGTTCAAACATAATCTGGTAGGTGACCGGTTGACCATCCAGCTTCATCAGATCCAGAGTTCCGTTGGGCATGCGCTTCCTCCTCTGCCGGGTGATAGCATATAGGGACGCCCCTGAGTGTAATGCTGGAATTATGGCCGTGTAAACTGCGGTCGCAAGAAAAAGGGATATTTCTTTCTAGGGGCAAGAGCAGCTTAGGGCAGCCCACCTCTGGTGGAGGTTGGGCATCGTATGAAACAAGTCCACACTGCTGCTGCTTTTGCGTTCCCCAGAAGCCGGAGCTTTAGAGTGCAGGGCTGAGCTATGAAAACTTTATTGGGAGAAAAATAATGAAACGTTTGGCTATCTTAGGCGCTCTGGCGCTATGTGTGGCGTCACTTGCGCCTGCGGCCCAGGCCCAGAGCACGGTTGACGATAAAAACCACGGCAGCATTGGTGCGTTCTTTAACTATACCCGCTTGCAACCAGCAGACCTGAATATGTTTGGCGTTGGCGCGCGCCTGGGAATAAACGTACGGAAGCATGTGGTGATTGAGGCTGAAGGCGCGTACGATTTTGAGCGCAGCAGAACTCAAACGATTACTACCGGCGTTGTCACAAGCACTGTCCGCTCCAACCTGCGCATGCTGCACTTTCTGGCCGGGCCAAAAATCCAGACCACCGGCCCCATCCGCTTCTTTGGCGTGCTCAAAGGCGGCATCGTGAACTTCGGAGTTGGCGGTCCGGTGACTGCCGGAGTCATAAACAACCAGATAAATACTATAGTGGACGGTGATACAAAAGCTGTCGTTTATCCTGGCGGCGGCGTGGAATTTAACGTGGGCTGGCTTGGTCTCCGCATGGAAGTCGGCGACGAAATCATCTTCCTAAATAATGGCGCGCAAAACAATTTCCGCGCCACGTTTGGCCCGCAGATCCGCTTTTAAATATCACCAGCAGAGAATAAAAAGCAGCTCGCAAGGGCTGCTTTCTTTTTTTGCCGAGAAAATGCTTTAGTCCACGGCGTTCCAGCTCTGCTGGCTGTGTTAGATTAATAAGAGTGTGGGCGCGTAGCTCAGTTGGTAGAGCAACGCCCTTTTAAGGCGTGGGTCGCTGGTTCGAATCCAGCCGCGCTCACCATAGCAAGCCCCAAAACTACGCCGAGCCCGTGCAAACCGGGTATCATTTTACAATCGAGACCGTAATTCCTCATGTCTAACCCAACTGATTCTCCAGAAGCCCAGCCCAATAACGCAACTGAAACCAAAGAGTCCTTTCAGGACATGCTCTCGCAGTTTGAGAAGAGCCATTCCCACAAGCCTGAGGAAGGCAGCAAGCGGATAGAAGCCATCGTCGTCGCGCTCACCGCTGATTCCGTGCTGCTCGATATCGGCTTCAAGACGGAAGGCATCGTGGCGCTGACCGCTCTGCGCGGTGAGATCGTGAAGCCCGGTGACAAGCTTTTTGTCACCGTCAAGGGCCGCAATCCTGAAGGCTATTATGAAGTTGCTCTGGGCAAAGTTTCCCGCCCCACAGATTGGGAGTCACTGGAGAAGGCCTTCAATGAGAAAGCCACCATCGTCGGCACCGTGACAGCCGCAATCAAAGGCGGACTCAGTGTTGACGTAGGCGTGCGCGCCTTTATGCCCGCCTCGCGCAGCGGCGCCCGAGATGCTGCGGAGATGGAAAAGCTCGTCGGCCAGGAAATCCGCTGCCGCATCACCAAGCTTGACGTCACTGAAGAAGACGTAGTGGTTGACCGCCGCGTCATCTCTGAGGAAGAAGATCGACAGACCAAAGAGCGGCGCTATTCTGAAATCACCGCCGGTGAAACCGTCCGTGGGACAGTCCGCAGCCTCGCCGATTACGGCGCGTTCGTTGATATCGGCGGCGTTGACGGTCTGCTGCACGTAGCAGAAATTTCCTGGAGCCGCGTCAACAAACCTTCTGACGTTCTTTCTGTCGGACAGGAAGTTGAAGTGCGCGTTCTCAAAGTTGACCTGGACAAGCGCCGCATCTCGCTCGGCATGAAGCAGCTTCTCCCGCATCCGTGGGAAGCTGTTGCAGAAAAATTCAAGACCGGTGAACGCGTGCGCGGCACCGTCACGCGCCTCATGGACTTCGGCGCATTCGTGGAGCTAGAGCCCGGCGTAGAAGGGCTGATCCACGTTTCGGAAATGTCATGGGCCAAGAAAGTGCGCAAGCCCAGTGACATGCTCAAAGCCGGAGAGTCCGTTGAAGCCGTCATCCTGGGCGTGAACGCGGCTGAGCAGCGCATCTCCCTGGGACTGAAACAAACTCTGGGCGACCCATGGGTTGAAGCTTCAAAGAATCTGCCCATCGGCTCTGTGATTGAAGGCCCGGTCGTCAGTCTCACCAAGTTTGGCGCGTTCGTGCAGATTGCTGAAGGCGTTGAGGGAATGGTCCACGTCAGCGAAATCACTGCGGAAAAACGCATCAATCATCCGCAGGACGTGCTGAAGGTTGGCCAGGTCGTAAAAGCTCAGATCATTGATCTTGACGGCGCCAAGCGCACCATCCGTCTCAGTATTAAACAGATGGTCCCCTCCAGCCTCGACGAATACATTGCCGAGCACAAAGAAGGCGACGCAGTCACCGGACGCATCCTGCAGGTTTCCGGCGGCATTGCGCGCGTTGAACTGGGAGAAGGTGTGCAGGGCGCCTGCCGCATGACGGAAGACAAACCAGCGCCAGAAGAAAAAGCGCCCGCAGCCAAGGCGGCTGATCTGTCATCGCTGAGTTCCATGCTGGCGTCACGCTGGAAGAGCGGTGGATCACCCATCGCCGCCAAGCCAGACGCGTCTTCTGCGGGACAAATTCGCAGCTTCCACATCAGCAAGCTTGACCCAGCGACCAAGAAGATTGAACTGGAGCTGGCAAAGAAGTAATTACATTTTTGAGGGTCGAGCAAATGG
>DASXZE010000084.1:0-4292 GCA_036502105.1 Candidatus Angelobacter sp.
GATACAGCAATGCCAGGGCGAGCAGGCAGCTGGCCATCGCAACGAAAGTTCCGTTGGTGATGAACAGACGAAATTCCAGCGCGCCCAGAAATCCAAGTCCGAGTGAAACTGTGTGGTCGGCATAAACATGACTCAAGACGGGAAAGACATATTCTGCGTAGCGCGCAATGCCGAGACATCCGGAGGCGATAGAAAGCGGCGCACTGAAAATCAATTGCCAGGCAAACAGAAATGACATCAACCTGCCCAGCCGCTTTGCGCCGAAACTTTCTTTCAGGTATTGGTACGATCCGCCGGCCTGCGGCATGGACGCGCCCAGCTCCGCCCAGACCAGTCCGTCGCACATGGCCAGCAAAGCGCCCAGTACCCAGCCCAGCATGGCTTGCGGACCGTGCATGGCATGAATGATCAGCGGGATGGTAATAAAAGGTCCCACGCCGATCATGTCAATAATATTGAGCGCCGTGGCTTCGCGCAGGCCTATCTCGCGGGCCAGACCGGGCAGCGCGGATTGTGGAGCCTTATGCAGCTCTTCGGTCATTCGTGTCCCGCGCTGATTAGATTCACGAACAGGCGAATCGCTCCAGGAACTCCGGCAGGTAATTGCCGTGAGAATCCATACGCCGAGTAGATGTAAATGCCCTTGCCGTAATGGGCCAGCAACAGCCCGCCTTTTTGCGACGGCTCGCCCGGATCATTGCAGGCCAGCAGCGGCTTGAACTGCGCGTCCCATTGCGACATGAAGTAGAGCCCGCGTTCCTGCACCCATCCGTCAAAATCTTTTTGCGTGATCTTGTTGGGCCAGTTGAAGACGCGCTCTTCCGGCGCAAGAATTTCCACCGGCTGCTCTTCCACGGAGACGCGCACGTTCGCCGCGGTTGCAGGATACGGCGTGTAATGGCCGTCATTGAAGAGTCCGGTGCTCTGGTTGTACTGGACAATGAGTGTTCCGCCGCGATTTGCGTAATCGAGCAGGCGGCGATTGTGCTCGCGCACGTCGGTCCGCGTGTCATAGGCGCGAATGCCCACAATGATGGTGCCGTAGCGGCTGAGATCGCCTGAGGCCAACTCTTGCGGCGTGATAATACTGGTGTTCAGTCCCACGCTTTCCAGCACAGAAGGAATTTCGTCGCCGGTGCCCATCACATAGCCGACCTTGAGTTGCGGCGGCAGCTTCACGTCCACGGCCTGCACATTTTCTGTGGCCGCGCGATAGGCGTAGTAAGAGTCAAGGTCCGGCCGAGTGATGAGCTTGAAGCCTTCAGCATATTGCTTGCCGTTATACTCCGCTCTGGCAGTGACCTGGTACGTGCCTTCATGCAGGTTCTGCGGCGTGATCTGGAAGGCGTAATTGTTTACGTCGCCATTGTGATCAAGGTCCACAGCAATTTCAGAGGGTTCAACCTTCCATCCCTGAGGGGTTTCCAGATGCAGTTTTGCTTTTACCGTCGATTGCACATTGCTGCGCACGCTGACCGCGATCTGAGATTTTCCCGTGCCGCCTACGGGCGCAACTGCCACAGGAGAATTCAGCAGCACAGAGATGGGCGGACCAACTGCCAGCGGACGCTCCGACTGGCCGAGCGTGGGATCAATGAATTTGATCTTGGCAACGGCTGATGCTTCTCCTGAAGTGTTGCCAGCCGTGAAACTGGCGCGTGCATGCACGGGATACGGTGGCCATGGATTGGTAATCAATTTGTCGTCAGTAACTTTGTAGATGGTTTCGGTCTCAGGATCAGTGCGGCTCCAATAAGGCCGCGTGTAAGGCGCATCTTCAGGAACAGTAATTTGGAATTGGACAGACGCCATCTCACCGCCAGCCAGCTCGCGCGTATCACTCTTGACTATCGTGCTCTTCCAGCCGGGGTTCAAAGAGAGCGTTACATCGTTGGCTTTGATCGGCAGCTTGCCTCGGTTATAGAGCCGCGCTGTTGCGGTAAATGTTTCACCGGGCACAGCCACGCTAATGGTTTGCTCCATGCGCGGGAAAAATGACTGCGCGCCAGGGCCACCCGGCTGGTCCACGGATAAGTCAAAATAAATTCCCATCGCTTCATTCGCGGCGTCTCTAAATTGTTGTTGCTTGGCTTTCAGTGCAGTGGTGAGTTCGGCGTTTGCCGCTGGCGCAATCTTAGCGTCAGAGATTTGTTTGAGCAGTTGCGTGGTTTCATTCAGTCCTGCCAGCAGCGGTGCAGCGCAGGCAGATGCATCCTGCACGGTGAAAACTTTGCTCGCCTCTTCTACATGCTTCTGCAATGACTCAAGCGCAGGCTTCAGGAAGGGAACCTTTGCTTCCTCCGCGCCGAGACGCGCGGCCAGGCCAACGATGTAAGTATCGACGCCGTCAAAGAAATCCTGCTCGTGCGTTCCCTCGGTTGGCTTGGCAATGATTGAGTCGCGCAACTGATAGTAGGTGTAACGCGGCCCCGGTGGCACGCGAATGCCGCCTGTCCCCTGCGAAGTCTGGTGAGAGAGGCCTTCCAGCGCGAACTGCGTATAGGACATGCCCAGAATCGGGCTGTACTCACCGATATCTATTTTGACTGAATAATCCTTCTCGGCCACGTTGCGCTGGAACATCCCCGGCGGATTGCCTACGTACAGTTTCTTCGCCTGCCAGGGTAGCAGGCCTTCTTTCAATTGCTCGGGAAATTTTGTGGGATCACCGGCGGCGTGGAAAGCTTCCACGGTGAGAATGGCCGAGGCTTGATGATGGCCGTGGCCGTCGCGCGGGGTGCCGCTGAAGCGGGCAATCAAAATGTCCGGCCGGAAAATGCGCACGGCGCGGACCATGTCGCCCAGAGCGATGTCATGCCCATGCCATTTGTTGAAAGTCTCTTCGGCGGTCTTGGAGAAGCCGAAATCGGTTACGTGGCTGAAGCGCTGCTCCACACCGTAATATTTGTCGGCTTCCAGAAGTTCCAGCGTACGCAGGATACCCAGCTCATCTGAGCTTTCGGTGCCGAATTTGTTTTGTCCACCTTCACCGCGGGTGACGGTGAAAAGCAGTACGCTGGCGCCTTTGCCTCGGGCTTCCAGGGTAAGCAGGCCGCCATCTTCGTCATCGGGATGGGCCACCACCTGCATGATACGAGCCGTGGTCTTCAGCTTGGTCAGCAACTGGGCCAGGTGGATAGCGCCAAGGTCTTCCGGCAGAGGCCGCGTATCCGATAGAAGGTTTTGGGACGACAACAGGAATAAGAAAATGGCGGAGCATACCAGCGCGTATCTATATGTCTTTGAGTAAGATTTGGAGTAAGCCTTGGAGTAAGAGCGCATGGCGTCCATTGTCGCCGTTCCAGAGTATTTACGGCAAATGCTGCTGGGAGCAAGGACAAATATAAGGTTGTCACAGGTGCTGGCTGCCACTATGCTGAGAGCAGGTTTAATTAGCTTTCTCTATGCCCATCCGGCCCATTTCCCACGTATGCAGTTCTCTGTTCGCTCTCCTTTTACTTGGCCTGGCCACGGCTTTGCCCACGCGCGCCCAAGACGCGCACACGCAAGATTCACACACGCAGGACGCGAACACGAACGAGCCGACCACCGACTCTGTCTTTGCCGATGCGCCATTTGAAAAGTGGAAGGCTGAGGGTCCGAAAGAACAGGTGAAATGGCAGGTGAAGATGACCGCTGACAAACTTTCGATCCATCAGCGGCTGATTGCCACCATTCAGGTGCAGGTGCCGGGGCCGGAGTTGCTGAAGCGCAGCCAGGACGATCACATTGTTCTGCTGGTGGAGGTAAGGAACGGCGAGGGAGTTTCGTCCCGCAATTTTGGGGTGCTGGAACTGAACAACCTGAAGCCGGAGATGAAGCGCAGTGACATTGAGTTTTCATGGCAGGCTTTTGCCGTGCCGGGGCAATATGAAATGTCCGTGGCGCTGTGGGACAAGAAGTCTGGCGAGCACAATTTCGCCCAGCGCCTGTTCCACGTGGACGCCTATAAGAATGATCCGCTGCCCGGCATGTGGAAAGGTCTGGACGCTTTTGAATTCTGGTCAACCAAACGCGATGGGCCGGAATACATCTTTCATTCTGACATTGAGGGCCAGCTGCATTTGCCGCTTGAGACGAAGCGTCCGCTACAGTTGCAGGTGCTCATGGATATGACGCCCTCGGCGGCCATCTTTCGCGGGAATTATGGCAATTACAACCGTTATATTGCCGCGGCGGTGCCGGTATTCAAGGTCTTTAGCGAGATCAGCGTGGCCAACGGCGCGAATCGGCAGGCGGTGTTGGACCTGGTGCAGCGGCGTGTACCGTTTGAGCAGAAAGACGGCAAGCCG
>DASXZE010000085.1:0-6946 GCA_036502105.1 Candidatus Angelobacter sp.
CCTGGGACGAATCCACGATTATTCCGATCATGTAGTCTTCCGCCACGAGCAAACATTATCCAAGCCGCGGGCCGACAGGCTGAATCTCTTGCGCGCCACGCAGGCCCACTTTGGCCAGATTTTCATGCTCTATAGCGATCCCCAGGCGGAAGTGGACGCGCTGCTGAAAGCAAAAACCGAGGAAGACCCTGACACCTCTGTGCTGGACGAATATGAAACCCTTCATCGTGTGTGGCGTGTTCAGGATCCGGCGCTGATCCAGCAAGTACAACAGATCATGCGGGATAAGAAACTGCTCATTGCCGATGGCCATCATCGCTATGAGACAGCCATGGCATACAGAAATGAACGCCGCGAGCAGAGCGGCAGCCCGGATCCCAATGCCCCGTATGAATTCGTAATGATGACTCTCATTCCCATGGAGTCTCGCGGCCTGGTAATTTTGCCCACGCATCGCATTGTGCATGGCCTGCCTAATTTTGACCGTGAACAGATGATGGAATCGGCCGCGCAATTCTTTGATATTGATCGCATTGACATGCGCACAGAAAACCGCAGCGCTACAACCATGCTGAGCCAGGCTGGGGAGAACGGGACAGCGTTTGTGGCCATCACCCGGCAGGGACCATATCTGATGCGCGCAAAGAAAGATGTCATTGAAGATGCACTGAAAGATATTCCAGAATTGCAGCGCAGTCTCGATGTGGTGCAGTTGCACAAAATCCTGCTGGAACGAATTCTGGGGATATCCGAAGAAGCTATTCGCAATCAAGAAAATATCCGCTATGAGCGTGACGCCTTTGAAGCCATCTCCTGGGTCCGGCAAGGCGCAAATGTAGCCTTCCTTATGAACCCGGCCAAGATCGACCAGGTACGTGACATTGCTTTTGCCGGTGAGGTGCTCCCGCAAAAATCCACTGATTTTTATCCCAAATTGCTGAGCGGCCTCACCATCTATGCGCTGGAATAAACCAGTTTTAGCGCTGGGCTTCGCACTGGCGATTGTCGTGCTGTGTAGCGTCACGTTTATTGCCGGCGCAGCGCCGGAGCAGCAGCTCACGGTTTACGCCGCTCAAGGCAGCTATTCCCTTTCCATAATGGATCGCGGCGGCAAACCGTATATTGCCGTCGCCGACCTGCTTTCGCCACTGGGCGCTTCTTCACCGCAGTTGAAAGGTAAAGAGTGGCGGCTGGAACTCAACAAAGCAGAAGCACGCTTTACTGAAGACAAGGACAAAGCTCTCATCCGGGGCCATCAGGCTGATTTAAGTGGCAAAGTGCTTGTCGAAGATGGCCGCCTGCTGGTTCCCATGGAAGCAGCGCTGCCGCTCTTGAGCCGTCTGCTGAATACCACTGTCGATTTTCATCAGCCCTCACGGCGTATTTTTGTGGGCAACACGCTCACGCACTTCCACGCCGAATTCAAGAATCAAGATCAGCCTGTACTAACTCTGAACTTTAGCCAGTCCGTAAAGCCGGAAACAAGCCATGAGCAGGACCACACAACGCTCATCTTCCGCAAAGAACCTTTGATATCGTCTGCCAATAAACAGCAATTCGGCGATGGCGCAATTCAATCTTTAACCTATAGCGAGGAGAATGGAACCGCATTACTCACCGTGACCGGCAATGCTGCTTTGCAGGTCACGCGCAGTGACGACGGCAAGACCATCACACTGCAACCGGAGAAACCTGCTGCAGCCGAGGCCCAGGAAAATGAACCGACACCGCAGGGCACGTCCGCAACAACTGAAGCACAGCCGCACGCGCCAGAATTTTTTGTGATGATCGACCCCAGCCACGGCGGCTATGACAAAGGCGCAAGTTTTGGCGGCAGGCTGAACGAAAAAGACATTACGCTCCGGCTGGCGCGGGAATTATACAAAGAACTTGAAGAGCGTGGCATTGCCTCGCGTCTTCTCCGCGATGGAGATATTGAACTTGGCCTGGAGCGTCGCGCCGAGATTACCAACGAGCAGCATGCCGGAATGTATGTGGCGTTGCATGCAGGGCGTCCGGGAAAAGGCGTGCGGGTCTATGCGCCATTCCTGACCGATCCGCAGCAGCCCGCCGGGGGACGCTTTATGCCCTGGGAGAGCGCGCAGTCCGGCGCTCTGACTCGTAGTCAGACGGCCGCGCAGGCCGTGGCTATTGAATTACGTAAGAAAGGCCTCACAGCTTCTGCTCTGGGGTTGCCGCTGCGCCCATTGAACAATATCGTAGCGCCGGCAATCGCCGTAGAATTAGCTCCAGATGGCGATGACCTGCAGTCGTTGGAAAACCAGAGACGGCAAAACTCCGTGGCTTCGGGCATTGCTTCGGGAATCGCCCAGGTCCGCAGCCAGATGGGTGGGCATCAGTGATTCCCCGGCATTTTCAAATCACCGTGGCTTTGGTCCTTCTGGCCATTCTGGTAAGCGGCGTGGTCATCATTCGCATCACGCACAAAGAAGAGGCGCTGACACAGCAGGCTGCCGACTCTGCGCCCGTCGCGCCCGTTGTGGGAGGCAAGCAGGAGCAGATCCAGGTGCTGGTGGCCTATGACGACGATCAAGTCCTACGCTGGCGTACAGCCGATGTTTTTCTCCCAGCAGACCGGGGGTTGCGCGCCCGGGAAACTTTGCGGTCTGTGCTGGCGCAATATCTGCAAACTCCATCGCCGCATCCGCTGGCCAGAGGCGCTGATATAAAAGATGTGTACTTCATTAATCCTGAAACCATGATCGTTGATACCACCACACAATTTGCTGACGGCCATCCTTCAGGAATCTTACTGGAAGAGATGACACTGACTTCGCTCATTGAAACGCTGACCGCGAATGTTCCAGGCGTAACCAAAATTAAATTTCTCGTCGATGGCAAAGAGCGTGAAACGCTCGCCGGGCATGCTGACTTGATGTCTTTTTACCAGACTGCCGCTGTGCACGAAATGGCCAAGGAGTTCGAATAATTTTGCCTCCCACCATTGGCGTTTTTGACTCCGGCTTTGGCGGCCTCACGGTACTGCGTGAATTGCGCAAAGCACTGCCTGCGGCAAACTATCTTTATTTTGGTGATACGGCGCATCTGCCGTATGGCGCAAAGTCAGTTCGCACGGTGGCCAAATACGCCATTGCTGCGACGCAATTTCTGGAACAGCACGGCATTGCGATGCTGGTGGTGGCCTGCAATACAGCCACAGCCTTGGCGCTGGACGACATTGCCGCGGCGGTAAAGGTGCCTGTCGTCGGCGTAATAGAACCGGGAGCGCAGCGCGCGGCAGCCATTTCAAAAACCAAGAAAGCAGTCGTCATCGCCACCGACGCCACGGTCACAAGCCACGCGTATCATCGTGCGCTCACCAGCCATGGCCTTGACGCCACAGAGAAAGCTTGTCCGCTGTTTGTTCCTCTGGTGGAAGAAGGATGGGTGGAGCATCCCGTGACAGAGCAAGTGGCTCACATATATATCGACCAAGTTTTTCATGGAGCGCGTGAAGCCGATGTTCTGGTGCTTGGCTGCACGCATTATCCACTGCTCCGTCCATTGCTGCGCAGAGTAGTACCAGAACACGTGGAGATTGTGGATTCAGCAGAATCAACCGCAGCCAAAGTAGTCGAGATGCTGGGAAAAGAATCCGGACAGGGTGCACCCGGCAGTCTGCGCTGTTACGCTACAGACTCCGTGGAAAAGTTCCGGCGGCTGGGCGGCAAATTTCTGGGGCACGAAATTGAAAATATTGAATTGGTTGACATTGAGAAGTAAAGACATTGAACAGTAACGACATAAAAAGTAATGACCTCAAAAAATAATAAAGACATGTTCTTTCGCATAGACAATCGGGCGCCGGAGCAGATGCGCCCTGTAAACATCATCCCTGAATTCATCTCCACGGCGGAAGGTTCCGCGCTGATTGAAGTGGGTAACACGCGCGTGATCTGTACCGCGTCCATTGAAGAAAGCGTGCCAGGCTTTACCAAAGGCAGCGGCAAGGGATGGATCACCGCCGAATACAGCATGCTTCCCCGCTCTACCCTGACGCGCACACCGCGCGAAGCCAGCCGTGGTCGCCAGAGCGGACGCACACATGAAATCCAGCGACTCATTGGACGCGCCATGCGGGCCGTAGTTGATTTGAAACAACTGGGCGAGCGCACTATCACGCTGGATTGTGACGTGATTCAAGCGGACGGCGGCACGCGCACTGCGTCCATCACCGGCGCTTTTGTAGCCATGGGACTGGCGATGCAGAAACTGGTGGAAGCCGGCACGCTCTCCGCTGCGCCCATCCGCGACTTTGTGGCCGCTACCAGCGTGGGCATCGTAGAAGGAGAAATCCTGCTCGACCTCTGCTATGAAGAAGACTCGCAGGCAGAAGTTGATCTCAATTTCGTCATGACCGGCGCGCGCAAAATTGTGGAGGTGCAGGCCACGGCTGAGCAGCATCCGTTTGACGAGACACAGTTAAAAAAGATGATGGACTACGCTTCCAAAGGAATTGAGGCTTTAATCGCCAAGCAGCGTACGATCCTGGCCCAACTGCCGCTAAGACAGTAACGGAATGGCACATTGGGTTCTTCTTAGAGAAGGCTTTTTGCATCGTATAAAGACAGCAACATAACTGCTTCGCCGTTTGACTTGGTCAACGGATTTCAATACGCTAAAAATTCGAGCACAAAACATTCGAGCACAAAACATTCGAGTAAAAAACCATGGCACAAGTGAGCGCACCAACATCCTCTTCAATTGAAAATTATCTCGGAGACAAGACAGAAAGCCTCTTAGGATTTTCGAAGCCAAAAATCTCAAAAGACCGGCTGCATCTTCCCGGCCCAGATACCGTTGATCGGCTCTTTCGGCCCACGGACCGGAACAACCGTGTTCTGGTAAACCTGGAGCGTATCCTGAGCCACGGACGGCTCGGCGGCACCGGTTATGTATCCATTTTGCCGGTGGACCAAGGCATTGAGCACTCTGCCGGCGCCAGCTTTGCCAAGAACCCTGATTATTTTGATCCGGAAAAAATCGTTGAACTGGCGATTGAAGGCGGATGTAACGCTGTCGCGTCAACGTTCGGCGTTCTCGGAGCAGTTGCCAGAGCGCATGCCCACAAGATTCCTTTCATCGTTAAGATCAACCACAATGAGCTGCTGACCGTGCCAAACCGTTTTGACCAGGTCATGTTCGGCACTGTGAAGCAAGCCGCTGACATGGGTGCCGCCGCGGTGGGCGCAACCATCTATTTTGGCTCGCAGGAAAGCACCCGCCAGATCGTGGAGATCAGCCAGGCATTTGCCGCAGCCCATGAATTGGGCATGGCCACCGTGCTCTGGTGCTATCTGCGCAACTCAGAGTTCAAAAAAGACAAGGACTACCACCTTTCCGCCGACCTTACCGGCCAGGCCAACCATCTGGGCGTTACGATTCATGCCGACATCATCAAGCAGAAGATGCCGGAGAACAATGGCGGGTATCTGGCGCTGAACACCAACGGAGCGACTTACGGAAAGTTCGACAAGCGCATGTACGACGAGCTTTGCTCGGACCATCCGATTGATCTTTGCCGTTACCAGGTGGCCAACTGCTATATGGGCAGAATTGGCCTCATCAATAGCGGCGGCGCTTCTGGCAAAAACGATATGGGTGATGCCGTGACCACAGCCGTAATCAACAAGCGCGCCGGCGGCATGGGATTGATCAGCGGACGCAAGGCTTTCCAGCGTCCTTTCGCAGAAGGCGTAAAACTGCTAAATGTGATTCAAGACGTTTACCTTGATCCATTGATCACGGTTGCCTGATTCGCGTTGTTCTCAGCAATCAGACTAAACTTACAAGGTTGTGATGCCGCAAAGCTCACAACCTTTATTTTTTCGCAGGAGAGACACATGCCCGTTGAATGGAACCATGATATTGACACTACCCTCAGCAAAGCCAAGGCGGAAAACCGCGCTGTGCTGATGGACTTTAGCTCTGCTCCCGCCTGAGGCGGTTGTGTTCGGCTGGATGCCGAATCATATGCCGATCCTGAACTTTCCCAATGGATCCAGGAAAAGTTCATTCCCAACAAAGTTCATATCAAAGAAAATGCCGCTGGCTTCCACCGCATGGACGTTCTCTGGACACCCACCGCTCTGGTGCTGGATGAAACCGGCAAAGAGCGGATGCGCATTGAAGGCTATCTGCCTAAAGATGAATTTGCCGCCCAGTTAACGCTGGGCCTGGCGCGCGTTTCTTTCATGCATAAAAAATGGGCCGATGCAGAAAAGCTCTACGATGAAATCTTGCAGAAATATCCCAATAGCGCGGCTGCGCCGGAAGCGGTGTACTGGAAAGCTGTGTGCCATTACAAGGCGACCAATGATCACACGGTATTAGGCGAAGTGCCAAAGATTTTGCAGGAGAAATATCCTCTGAGCGTCTGGGCGAAAAAGGCTTTGCCCTGGGTGGCCTAGCTCATGTTTCAAAAATAAAAAGCGGCAGAGATCATCTGCCGCTTTTTGTGCGCACTCAAAAATGGCTATTCCCACTCAATGGTGCCCGGCGGCTTTGAGGTAATGTCATACACCACGCGGTTAATGCCTCGAACCTCATTCACAATGCGATTGGAAATTTTCTTCAGAACCTCATACGGCAGCGGCACCCAGTCGGCCGTCATGCCATCGTCAGAATGCACTGCGCGGACGGCGCAGGTATAAGCATAAGTTCGCTGGTCGCCCATCACGCCCACAGACATTACCGGCAGCAGCACGGCAAACGACTGCCAGATTTGCGTGTACAGTCCGGCGCTGCGAATTTCGTCCATCACAATTTCGTCAGCTTCCTGGAGCAGCGCAACTCGCTCTGGCGTGACCTCACCCAGGATGCGTACCGCCAATCCGGGGCCGGGAAAGGGCTGGCGCTGCAAAACTTCCTCTGGCATACCCATTTCACGGCCGATACGACGAACCTCATCCTTAAACAAATCCTT
>DASXZE010000086.1:0-5140 GCA_036502105.1 Candidatus Angelobacter sp.
CATTGCCATTGCGCAGGCCGGAGGACTGGGCATTGTTCATCGCAATCTTTCCATTGAGCAGCAGGCCGACGAAGTGGACAAGGTAAAACGCTCTGAGAGCGGCATGATCATGGACCCAATCACGCTTTCTCCGGACCACAAAATTGCCGACGCGCTGGAACTGATGCGTCGCTACAAAATTTCTGGCGTGCCGGTGACCAAGAATAAAAAGCTGGTCGGCATCCTCACCAATCGCGACCTGCGGTTTGAAACCCGCACAGATATTCTGATCAGCAAAATCATGACCAAGGACAATCTGATCACGGTCCCCGTGGGTACCACGCTGGAAGATGCGGAAAAAATTCTGCATGAGCATCGCGTGGAAAAGCTGCTGGTGGTTGACGACAAGTACAACCTCAAAGGCCTGATCACGGTAAAAGATATTCAGAAAAAATTGAAATATCCCGGAGCGGCCAAAGACGAGCATGGTCGGCTGCGCGTGGGAGCGGCCATTGGTGCGACCGGCGATTTCCTGGAGCGCGCGCAAGAGATGGTGAAAGCAAAAGTGGACGTGCTGGCCATTGACAGCGCACACGGACATTCCAGCCGCGTGATTGACGCGATCAAAATCATTAAATCCAAGCTGCCTGAAGTTGATTTGCTCGCCGGCAACGTGGGCACGCATGAAGGCGCTTGCGCTCTGGCCAAAGCCGGTGCGGACGCGATTAAAGTTGGCATCGGTCCAGGATCGATCTGCACCACGCGCATCGTCACCGGCGCTGGCGTGCCGCAGATTACCGCGATTGCTGAAGCAGCGCGCGCCTGCCGTGACGCTGGCATTCCGGTGATCGCCGATGGCGGCATCAAGTTTTCTGGCGACATCAGCAAAGCCATTGCCGCCGGCGCAAGCGTGGTGATGATTGGATCGCTCTTTGCGGGAACAGAAGAGAGTCCGGGCGAAACCATTTTGTATCAAGGCCGGTCGTTCAAGTCTTACCGCGGCATGGGCTCGCTCTCTGCCATGGCTGCGGGATCGAGCGAGCGCTACTCGCAGAGTGTGGAGGATTCTTCCACTGAGAATATGCGCGACGGCGAACGCAGCAGCGGCAACCGCGTGGACAAACTTGTGCCCGAAGGAATTGAAGGCCGTGTGCCGTATCGGGGCACACTGTCTGAGATGGTTTACCAGCTTGTGGGTGGCGTGCGTTCCGGCATGGGCTATTGCGGCACCAAGACGATTCCTGAACTGCAACAGAAAGCCCGCTTCATACGCATCAGCGGCGCAGGACTGCGTGAGAGCCACGTGCATGACGTAATCATCACCCGTGAAGCGCCGAACTACCGGCTGGAATAGGCAGGCGAGATTTGTCATCGTCAGCGATTGATCGGCAGGTTCCTGCTTCACCTCAGCGCAAATTGCGGGCGTGGATCCCCACGCTCCTCTGGCTGTGCGTGCTGGCCATCTTTTCCACTGACCTGTTTTCAGCGGAACACACCGGCAGCATTCTGGCGAGAATATTGGACACGCTCTTTCCTCATCTCTCCGCGGAATGGTTTGAGCGGATTCATTTTCTCGTCCGCAAGTCAGCGCACTTCTGCAGCTATGGATTGCTCGGCGCATTTTCTTTTTTCTCCTGGCGCGCCACTTTCCCCGCGCCCGTGCGATGGAGACTTCTCTGGGCCACTCTGGGATTACTCACAGCCTTCGCCGGCGGCAGCATGGACGAATTTCACCAGAGCTTTGTACCATCACGCACCAGCAGCTTTCATGACGTGATGATTGATACCGTTGGTGGACTGTTCTTTCAGTTAGTGATTGCATTGTGGCTGACGCGGAAAGCATCATCGCGGCAAGCGTAATTTGTCTTACCGCAACGGACGCCAAGGTCGGTACGGTTGAAGTTTTCAATTTTCTTTTCCTCTGCGTCCTCTGCGTTCTTTGCGGTAAATTCTCATTCCTCGCAAAAAGCAATAACCCCGCGCTTGTGCGCAGGGTTATCGGGTAGTCTGTTGGGATTGGCTGAAGGCGCGGAGGCCTTGTACGAATCGCAACTCGCTTAGGACTTAAAGACTCGCGCCTTAAGCCTCAGCCACCTCACATAAACCACTACAGTCAGAATTCTTCATATATAGGATCGCCCTCCTTTCCTGTGTAAACGCAGAATAGCGCTGGATAACTTAAAAGTCAACAGTCAGAATTCAATGATTTTCTCTGCATTTTATTTGGCTGACGTTTTTTGCGCTCTGCTCGTCAACTTGTCCGCCGTAACAAACTTCGGCTCGATATCCGTCGGCACGCTCTTCAACCGCTCCAGCGCACTCTGCACCTCAGGACGCAGCATCATCTTCTCGCTCATCAGCTTTTTCGCTCCGGCATAATCGCCTGTGGCTTCCAGCGTGAGCAGTTCGTGATCCAGCCCTGCGACAGCGTCTTTGATCTTGCTCAGGTCCACGCTGAACGTGCCGTCTGCGTTGGCCACGAACGCGCCTTTATCCAGAAAATAATTGAATTGGACAGCCATGCCCTTGGCGTGTGAATCCTGCAGACCAAAGCGCAGCGTGCGGAAAGACGACGCCAGATACGTGGTGTAGAGTTTGCGTTCGGCATCAGGGCCGTGCGGAAGCGGCGCCTGGATCTTTCCGGCAGCGGCCAGCGTCATGAGGTGTTGCAGCGCGAAGAGTCCGGTCACGTCGGCCTTGGCTTCTTCAATGGCGCTGTAAAGTTCCTTCAGCTCCAGCCGCGGATTCGTATCACGGCCGCCAATCTTGATCTGGTGCGGGCCAAGTCCATGCGTGAGTTCGTGAGCGACGATATGCGTAAAGAATAGTTCAAAGCTCAGATCCTGTTGCGCCGCGGGTTGCAGCACAACTTTTGAAATCGGCTGCAGCGTGGACTTGAATTTTGCCTCCTGAATATTCTTGAGCATCACGCGCTTGCTGCCTTTTTGCTGGACGACCTTATCGTCATTGGGCAGATTGTACGCCGCCGTCTGGACGCCATGGCTGCCATCGCCCGCGGCAAAAACTTCATTCACCACGCGGATCGGCGCCGCCGCTCCCAGCTTGGCCACGCGATACTGCGGATCTTCCGGCAAATTGTTTTCAATTTCCTGCAGGTGCTCGCCCAGGAACGCCAGCTTGGCAGATTCCTTGTCGTCGCGCACGTTGATATAAGCCTCAAACGCTGCCTTGTAACCAAATAGCTCGTCATTGTAGGTTTCGTAAGGGCCAATCGTTACGTCCACGGGCGCGTCCAGGTCCATCCATGCCATGTCGCTTTCAAAAT
Source organism: Candidatus Angelobacter sp. (assembly GCA_036502105.1). Lineage (GTDB taxonomy): Bacteria > Acidobacteriota > Terriglobia > Terriglobales > Acidobacteriaceae > Angelobacter. The sequence goes on from DASXZE010000086.1 coordinate 3,266, forward strand.
AATCCTTGGAGCTGAAAGCGGCGGCGCGGGTAGTGAGAAACTTTTTGAGTGACGCATTGTCAGTGAGCGCGGCGGCTTCGTTCAGCAGCTTGGCGGCGCGATCCAGATCAGCTTTGTATTCCACGCTGTAAGGAACCACCATGAGTTTCTTCCCGGCATCACGGCGGATGACAGTGAAAAATCCTTCAGCCTGGTCTTTCTCCTGCGGCGAAAGCGTCTTCACCCACGCCTCAAACTCTTCCTTGGTCATGTCCGCAGGATAAAAATTTGCGCCCGCCGGTTTCTTCGCCGGAGCGCCGGGCAGAAAAACTTTGTGCTCGTCAATTTCAGACCACGGACCTTTGTTGATCCAGAAATAATGCAGCCGTGCCCGCCCCAGCGGAGTCTTGTCCTGCTGCAGCTTCTGGTAAAGCGCCAGGTTGCCACTCCAGAACTGCTGCATAAATAGATGGTCAATCACGCGCCCGGCCTCCACCAGTTTGGCCAGAGCCTTCCTGTCCCCGGCAGAAAGCGCGGAGAGATCGACATCCAAAGGCGCAGGCGCAAAGCGCGCAGCCATGCGGTTAAGTTCAGCAGCGTCAGGCAGCGTAGGCGGAGCGGGAGTTTTTTGAGCTGTAGCCATGATGGTAGTTACCACTAAGAAAACCAGGAGTCGGCGCATATGCGGTTAAATCCTCAGGAAAAGGATAACGCGAGGGCTGCAAGCTGTGCTAGAGTCAGCCTATGACTGCGAAACAGGAAGCCCAGTCCTTGCTGGAACGGTTGCCGGAAAACTGCTCGATTGAGGACATTCAATACCACCTCTACGTCCTTGAAAAAGTGCGGAGCGGCCTTGCCGACGTGGAGCAAAATGGCGGCATTCCACAGGAAGAAGCTGAAGCTCGTTTGAACAAATGGCTCGCCGAGTAATCTGATCTTCCCGCGCGCTTGCGGATGTGGAATCGATCTCCGCTTACATTGCATCTGACTCTCCCGCCTACGCAAAAATTGTTGTAAAAGATCGTAAAGCTTACGCGCCAACTGCGTGAATTTCCTAATCTCGGCCGGGGAAGTGCCTGAATTTCAGGATCCCACCATTCGCGAATTAATTTCGTACGGCTAGCGGATCATCTATAAGGTCGAAGAAACAGAAATCATAATTGCCAGCGTCATTCACGGGAAGCGAAACCTGGGCTAGCTGTTGCCCAATCCGCAATCAAGTTCCTCGTGCTCGCTATGACATTCTTACTCTATCGTTCAACCAAATTCCTTCACGTAGAAACGTAGCACGCTACGTCTCCTGCTCAACCCCGCGAATCCTTCAAGGGTAGTGCCGCACGTTGGCGCAACGCCATCGACGCATCTTCCAGCTTCAGCAGCAACTCCCCCGCATAATCCTCGTCAATCCGGTCTTGCCATAATGCCTGCGCCACATCGCTAATGGCCCGCTGCACGGTCTTCAAATCCACCAGCGGCGGCAGCGTATATTGCGCGCGCCTCCGTCGTTCAATGTCCGCCTGCTCCTGGTGTTTGTAGCATCGGTCAGTGTCTTTCATGGCCGGGGCCTTGCACTGCTGCCCATTCCTGCGGAACCGCTGGCACCGCCGATAGTAGCCATACCGCTCCTCCACTATCTGGCCTTGTAACGCCTCTGTGCGACCGCCATTGCTGTCATGCATATCTTCCATCGCAATTGCCTTTCCATTCTGCCAACTTGCTCCCACCAGTTCAATTAGGATTCCAAAAGGGTTAGCGCACCCATCCCAAATGGCATCCCTGGTCTACCCCCGTATCCGTTAACTAGGATTCCAAAAGGCTTAGCCGTTTCGTCCCAAGACACTCCCAAGCAAGCGCACTAACGCACTCATGTCACGCTGGGATCAGCATATATTACTT
>DASXZE010000087.1:0-16926 GCA_036502105.1 Candidatus Angelobacter sp.
AACATTCTTTTCCAGTTTGCAGCAGATGGTTGCTGCGGCGCTGATTGGCGTTTTTTTGTTCTCCAGCGCAACAGCGCAAACGCCGGCACAGCAGCCGCAGGCCGCTAAAGGCGACCAGGGGCTTTACCGGATGCGTATCGAAAGCGAACTTGTTCTGGTGAATGTGGTGGCGCGTGACAAACAGGGCAAGCCCATCACGGACTTGAAACAAGGCGATTTCACCATACTGGAAGATGGTAAAGCGCAAAAGATATCGAGCTTTGATTTTGAGAACCTTGATACCACGCCTCTGCCGGCCAGCACGGGGCCTGCGCAGCAAACGGCGAATGGTCCAGTGACGCCAGCAAAACCGATCCTCACTACCAAAGATGCCGACCAGGCCTTGAGCAACAAGCGCGTGATCGTACTTTTCTTTGACCTCACGTCCATGGCGCCGGACGAGATAGAGCGCTCCATGCAGGCGGCAAGAAAATATGTCCAGACCAAAATGACTTCGGCGGACTTGATCGCCATTGTCACGCTGGCTTCTTCATTGCGTCTGGACCAGGATTTCACCGGTGATCAGGCGCAACTGCTGCGCGTGCTCAATCGCTTCTCCCATTCTGAAGGCCAGGGAATGGATAACGGCAGTACTGGCGACGCAGATGGGATCGAAGAGAGCGGCAATGCCTATACGCCGGACGAAACTGAATACAACCAGTTCAATACCGACCGCAAATTGCAGGCGCTGCAGTCAATCTCTCAGATACTGGGAAAGTTTAACCAGAAGAAATCACTCATCTACTTCAGCAGCGGCGTAACGCAGACGGGAATTGAGAACCAGGCGGCGTTGCGTGGCGCAATCAATACCGCCATCAAAGCGAACGTAGCCATTTACACGCTGGACGCGCGCGGCCTTGAAGCCCAGCCGCCCGGAGGTTCTGCTTCGACGGCAAGCTTGCGCGGCACAGCCATGTACAGCGGTGCGGCAGTGCAAAACAGCCTGGATGCCAACTTTGCCAGCCAGGAAACGCTTACAACGCTCTCTGGCGATACCGGTGGCAAGGCATTTTTAGATACGAACGATCTCGGCCAGGTCTTTGATCGAGTGCAGCGAGACACCTCTGTCTATTACGTTCTGGGTTACAAGAGCACCAGCCCGCTGCGCGACGGTAAATACCGGCACATTCAAGTCAAGGTCAACCGTCCGGGGCTGAATCTGGAATTCCGCAAGGGCTATTACGCGCCCAAAGATTTTCAGCACTTCAACACAGAAGACAAACAGCAGCAGATTGAAGATGAACTGAATTCCGAGCTGCCCAACACTGACGTAGCTGTGTATATGGCTGCCTCTTATTTCCGCATGGATGACCGCCGCTTTTATGTGCCGGTGGCGCTGGTGGTGCCGGGATCGCAGATTCCGTTTACCAAAGGCGGCGACAAAGACAAGGCGTCACTCGATATTCTGGGCGAAGTGATCGATGAATTGAAGCGTCCGGTGGGCAGCGTGCGTGAAACGGTGAAACTCTCGCTCGATGCCGCGCAGGAAGTCCGGCGCAAAAACGTACAGTATTCAACCGGCTTCATGCTGATCACCGGCAAATATCATTTCAAATTTGTGGTGCGGGAAAATCAGACGGGCCGGCTGGGATCGTTTGAAACTGATTTCGTTGTCCCTGATATCAAGAAGGCGCCGCTTAAACTGAGTTCAGTGGTATTGGCCAGCCAGCGCCAGCCGAACAGCAAGAAGTCGCAAAATCCGCTAGTGCGCGATGGCAACGAACTGGTGCCGAACATCGCACATGTATTCACACAGGACCAGCATCTCTATTTCTTTTATGAAGTCTATGATCCGGTCAAAGATAAATCTCCTGAGCCGACAGCAGATGCAAAAGACGCAAAAGAAAAAGCTGCGCCGATTAAGAATCCCATCCATCTGCTGACCAGCATTGTGTTTTTCAATGGCAAAGTAAAAGCCTTTGAAACGCCATTGATTGAGGCGCGCCAGCTCAATGCCAGCGACCGCAAGGCTGCGGTTTTTCAGTTTGATGTACCGCTGGCGCAGCTTAAACCCGGCTTATATACGTGCCAGATCAATGTGATTGACGACGCGGGCGGGAACTTTCTCTTTCCCCGGCTGCCTATTCTGGTGCGGGGAAAAACAAGCACAACTCCTGCAGCAGTTTCCTCTTCAAGTGGTGGCCAGCATTAGGCAGAGTTCCTGACTGAGCAACGGTAACGTCACCACCGTAACTTGTGAGTACGTTTCACTAAGCCGATATTGTCAGCAGCGTCAGGTTTGCAGACATAAGTCTGCGGCCGGGCGAGGAGTGCAACATGGCTGCAGGCGATATCACTTTCATTGAATGTCCGTACGGAGACTCATTCCCGGTACAGAAGACGGCCAGCCGTTCTTCAGGTATTCAACAGATTGTCTGCCCTAAATGCGGCCACGGTTTTGACGTTACGCTGGAAGAAACAGTGGAGCGTCCCTCGCGCCAGCCTAAGTCGAATCTGTGGAAGCCTGTTACGCGCTTCGCATAACTTTCAGTAAGGCCAGCTAGTTTTCGGGCCGATGAACTGGCTCTTCCCATTCGTTACCGTTCAGCTCATAAAGCAGCATGGTGCAAGGCGGCGCTTTTAAACGGACTAATTCACGGCGTAACAATTCCAGTCCTTGAATAGCTTCATAGAGATCGACATCAATTCCACAAAAATCAATCTTATTGCCGCTTTCATTCGCGAGTTGGGACCCACCGCCGGTGATTGCTCCCAATCCTTCCTTCTCCAGGGCTGCTTGCAATGGATCTTCAAACAGGCTGCTACGATCCAAAGGCTGAATATCCGCGGGGATTTTTATATATACGAATAATGGATTGTCTTTGCTGACTTGATCAACCCGTGTAATGGAGTCTGGATCAAGCCCTAGCCATCCCTTTATCTCTTTTAGAAAACCCATTTATGACAAGCTCAATCTTAGTGCGCCGATTTCTGCAGCAAATCACTTAAATGATCCCCCCAAATAGCGGGCCATGAGTGCGTGCCGTGGCCGCGCGTCTGGTCTGTGATGGGCAGCAGCACGTATTGGCCATTTTTCACGCGCTGAATATCGCGATCAATAATCTTTAATTCGGGTGGATTGATCTGGTCGTCAGCAGAATTTACGGCCATGAGTGGCACGGTAATTTTTTCCAGTTGTGGCTCGGGGTTGTAATTTCTTGACGCGTCAAAGTAATAGATCATGTCATTGGCGTCAGTGTTTTTCTCGTGTGACTCGACGAAGTTTTCGAGATATGTGTCGGCTTTGTCTTTTGTCGGTTCGTCGCGCTGCATCATCAGCGGCGCGCTGCCCATGATGAGCAGGATATCCAACGCGGCCGCCAGTCCGTGCGGCTGTTGTTTGTATTCGCCGTTGTTCCATGCCGGATCGGTGCGGATGGCGTCCATGATCATGCGACGCATCATGCGATTTCTGCCGGCAATTTCCACCGGCTGGCTGGCCAGTGGCATGGCTGCGTCCATGAAATCAGGATGCTGTTCCGCCCAGAGCCACGAATGCATGCCGCCCATTGAAGTGCCCATCACCAGCCGGAGATGGTTCACGCCAAGGCCTTGCGTGAGCAGGCGATATTGCAGCTCGATCATGTCGTCATATTCGTAATGCGGAAAGCGCATGTGCAGACCGTCACTGGGTTTGCTGGATTCGCCATGGCCAATGTTATCTGGCAGGATGATGAAATATTTCGTGGCGTCCAGGATCTGGCCGGGGCCAAAGAGCACGCCACCAAAATTCGGCGTAAGAAACTGGCGTCCGCTGCCGCCGGTGCCGTGCAGGATGAGCACCGCGTTGCGGACTTTGCCGCTTGAATCTTTCTGCGGCGTGCCCAGCGTGTAATAGTGCAGCTTGACCTCAGGCATTTTTTCGCCGGACTTGAATTGAAAATCCTTCACCACAAAATTCCCTGGCGTGGGCGCTGGATACTCTGCGGCACGAACTGCCGTTGTCGCGAATGCAATGAATAGAACCAAAATGGCACTGCGGAGCTTCATGGGTTTTCTCCTGAAACGCGTTCTCCTGAAACAAAGAGCTTTCTCGGACGGAAAAGCTTAAATCATCGCGACCAGCAAGAAAAGATGCTGTGATCTAAAGCCAATCGTGTGCAGCGTGTAACTTTTTTGGCTGCGTGTGCTCTATAGCACAGTTACGATTTCCTGATTTCTTTGCCGCCGGCAAGAGTATGCTTGTGCCGCGCAATTTTGAATAGTTGCGAAAGGAAGAAAATTTATGAATCATGCAAAGAAAATAGCAACGGTGTTAGCGGGCTGCGTCCTTCTGCTTTTGTTTATCGCCTGGATGCCGGAAAAGAAGTCCAATAAAGAATCTTTTCCAGGTGCCGCGTCACCGGCGACATCAGCCCCGGTGACGTCAGCCAATGACCAGCAGATCAACAACAACATGCAGGCAATGTTCACCCAGGGCCGCCAGATTTTCCGCTATGACACTTTTGGCGACGAAGCTTTTTGGGGCGACACTTTGCATCTGCAGCAGGCAATTGCCGGAGAGCGTCTAGGCGGCGTAGGTCCGGGCGTGAGCCCCAAGACTGCGCTGGCAGTAGGGCTGAAAGTGGATGCTGACGCATTACCTGCCAGCCTGGTGGAACAGATAAAAGCCGGTAAGGTAAACATGGATGATCCGGCCACCACTGTGGCGCTGCTGCAACTGAATTCAGTCCTGGGTGTTACTGGAATCTTTGATAAGCAAGGCAAGTTGCAGTCAATGGGAATTCAATGTGCATTTTGCCATTCGACTGTGGATGATTCCTTCGCTCCGGGCATCGGCCACCGCCTGGATGGCTGGGCGAACCGCGATCTCAACGTGGGGGCCATCGTATCGTTAGCACCGAACCTGCAACCAGTGGCTGACTTGATTGGTGTTGATGTTGCGACGGTAAAAAAAGTACTGGGCAGCTGGGGGCCGGGCAAATATGACGCTGAGCTAGACATGGATGCAAAAGCGTTTCAACCGAACGGAAAATCAGGAGCCACGTTGCTGCCTCCTGCTTTTGGCATGGCGGGGGTAAACAATAGCACGTATACAGGATGGGGATCAGTGACGTACTGGAATGCATATGTTGCCAACACGCAGATGCATGGCAAAGGAGCATTTTCTGAGCCGCGTTTGACCGCCGACCAGTTTCCGGTTGGCGCTCGCGCTCATTTCAATCAAGTCCGTAACGCTGATGACCGGATTACATCCAAGCTGGCGGCGCTGCAGTTTTATCAACTGGGAATTCCCGCACCAAAAGCGACTGAAGGCAGCTATGACAAAAAGCAGGCTGAACTTGGCCAAGCGCTTTTCTCTGGAAAGGCCAAATGCGTTACCTGCCACGTGCCCGATCTTTATACCGAGCCGGGATATAGCATGCACACGCCGGAAGAGATGGGGATTGATGATTTCCAGTCATCCCGTTCTCCAACAAAGATGTACCGGACTACGCCCCTGCGTGGCCTTTGGAGCCACCAGAAAGGCGGCTTTTACCATGATGGAAGATTCCAGACGCTGGATGAAGTGGTTTCTCATTACGACGAGCACATGCAGTTGAAACTAAGTGACGATGAGCGGAAAGAGCTGGTGGAATTCCTTAAGTCACTGTAATTCTCCCTGGGTTTCTCTTCACGCGCTGCCAAAAGCGCGTGAAGAGAAAATGAAAATGCATTTTTGCAAAACTGGCGCGGCAGCTATAATGGCCATCCATTTCTGAGTCACTGGAGACCTTATGCTTGAGCGCCGGACTTTTCTTGCTGTTTGTTCCCGTCTAGGACTGGCTACAACCTTGCTCCCCGGAGTGCTCTGGGCCATGGCTGACGAAAAAGGAAAAGTCACACGCGAGATGATTGACAGCGCTGCGGTGGTGGCGGATGTCCACATCGCCGATGAATACAAGGAAATGATGCTGGAGGGCCTCAACAGCTATACCGAGGCCTTTGACGCCATCTACGCGTTGCATATCAAGAATGAAGTGGCTCCTGCGATTATTTTTGATCCTGTGCTGCCTGGCATGAAGTTTGAAACAGAGCGGCGTCCGATGAGAATTTCTGCCGCGCCTAATGTCGCAGCAGCGCCAAAAAATATTGAGGACGTGGCGTTTTACTCTGTCCGTGAACTGGCGGAGTTGGTTCGGACGAAGAAAGTTTCTTCCGTTGCGCTGACGGAGATGTATATTGCGCGGCTCAAACGCTATGATCCTGTGCTGCATTTTGTGATCACGCTCACGGAAGAGCGCGCGCTGGCGCAGGCCAAAGAAGCTGACCGCGAGATTGCGGCAGGGAAGTATCGTGGTCCTCTGCATGGCTTGCCGTGGGGCGCAAAAGATCTGCTGGCGGTAAAGGGATATCGCACTACATGGGGCGCGGGCGGATTTGAAGACCAGAAGTTTGACGAAGACGCCACGGTAGTAAAACGCCTGGATGACGCCGGAGCAATCCTGGTAGCCAAGCTTACGCTCGGTGCGCTGGCCCAGGGCGATAAATGGTTTGGCGGCATGACTCGCAATCCCTGGAATACCGGACAAGGCTCCAGCGGTTCGTCAGCGGGATCTGCTTCTGCTACGGCTGCTGGCTGCGTGGCATTTGCCATAGGGTCGGAAACGCTGGGGTCCATTTCGTCGCCGTCGACCCGCTGCGGTACAACCGGGCTGCGTCCGACATTTGGTTTTGTGCCGCGCACCGGCGCCATGGCACTTTCGTGGACCATGGACAAACTTGGCCCGATTTGCCGCTCGGTGGAAGATACAGCAATCGTTCTTAGCGCGATTCACGGCCCTGACGGCCATGATCGCACTGTGCATGACGTGGCGTTCAACTGGGACGCCAATCTCGACTGGCGCAAGTTGCGGGTGGGCTATTTGAAAGCTGATTTTGAACTCACGCCGCCTCCGCCTTCCGAAGCCCCGAAAGATGAAAAAGAGCTGACCGCGGAAGAAAAGAAAAAGCGGGATGAAGAAGCCGCGAATCGCGCGCAGGCTATGGCGCGACGCGACTATGACCACAAATTCGAGGAAGCTGCACTGACCAAGCTGCGTGCCATGGGCGTGAACCTGATCCCGGTGGATTTCCCGAAATATCCATACCAGGCCATGCGCAGCATATTGGTGGCTGAAGCTGCGGCGGCTTTTGACGATCTAACGCGCAGCGGCCGGGACAAGCTTCTGACCCAGCAAACACGCGACGACTGGCCAAATACATTTCGCAGCGCCCGCTTTATTCCGGCCGTGGAATATATTCAAGCCAGCCGGGCGCGCACCATCGCCATGGAGATGGCGGCAAAAGTGTTCGAGCAAATGGACGTGATTGTTGCTCCCACATTCAGCACGCAGCTGCTGATCACAAATCTCACGGGCCATCCGGCGCTTATTCTTCCTAACGGATTACGAGGCGATGACGCACCCAAAGCGCGAGTGCATGAAAATGGTGAAGTGGATGCTGGCGGGCCCGGAACGCCACTGAGCCTGACCTTTTTAGGACAGCTTTATGGCGAAGCAAAGATGCTGTCGCTGGCCAAGGCTTACCAGGACGCGACTGGTTTCCATCACAAGCATCCACAGCTGGATGCGGAGCTCAAGAAATAAGCGCTGAAGATTACGAAATGAGATTGCAGAGCTTCGCGGCGTGCCTTTTGGCCTATTGCTGACATAGATAAATTGTGGTCGACGCACGACATAAAGCTTTCGACGTGCCTTTTTGCCACGCAACGTTTCGCCGAACAATTCAATTGCGCAATCGTTGGGGAATAAGCATTATCAGGTTCGGTACGATTCGTCACCGGTACCTCGGTGTAAAAGATTTCATTTATTTTTTGTACCAAAATGAAACATGGCATTTGGGCTGAAGAGGAAGTAAAGTAACAGGGGCAAATGCTATCTAAATCTAAAGCGAGCCGGGCTAAGTTCCTGAATTCACGTTGTTTAGCGCTTCTGGTTTTGCCGCGAAGGTCAACAGTACAAAATTCGCGGTTCATGCAATGTTAAAGGCAGATGAACGCGGGAGGGTACCGCTCGCTGTAATTGTTGTGTCACGCGCTAATTTCTCCTGTACTCTATTGGCAATTCAGTTAGCAATTTTACGCAATATTGAAAACATTCTTGGAGGAAACAAATTATGAAGATCGCAATGCGCTTACTCGTTCTCACTCTCGCTCTGACTGCGGCACAAAATATTGCATTCTCAGGTCCGGGAAGACCGCCGGAAGGCTTGCCCCCGGTAGCCACCACAGTTACTTTGTAATGAAGTTTTTTTTGTAAATTGGCTTTGTGCTTTTCCGACGGCTGGTTTAGGCTGGCTGTCGGGAAATGACTATGCAAAGCTGGCCGCAAATTATAATTGACTGGATGGGATTGCCATCTCTTGCGGTGTTGGCGTGTGTCCTACTCTACCGGCGCTGGTATAAAGAATTTCCTCTCTTCTTTTCATATGTAATCATTGCGGAATTGATTGGGCTCGCCCGTTTTTTTTTCATGGGCGCAACTGGAAAGATATATACCTACGTATATTGGATTTCAGATACGGCACTGGCTGTTTTCGCATTCCTTGCCACATATGAACTTTTCGTTAAAAGACTCTTTCCAGCCTTTTATCGAACACGCGTTTACCGTTATCTCTTTCCTTTAACAGCGATCATGGTGACCGGCATGGCCGTGGTTTTAGCATTGTTGGGTACACATTCCTCGATATTTTCCAAAACAATACGCATGTACGGATTTCTCCGTGCAATTATTCTTCTCTTTTTTGTGGCACTGATGGTGATTATGGGAAGGCTTTGGAGTAAACAGGAATTCGGTATTGCATTCGGATTTGTCCTGGATGTTTCGACTTCATTAGCTCTTATGGGAATTTGGTCTCACTCGCCCAACCGAAGCGTAGTGCTGGATAGGCTCTCAGTTTTTGCTTATGATGTGGCTTGTATTATATGGATCTATTGCTTCTGGCCAAAACCGATAACGGCTGTAACTGCGAAAACAATTTCACCTGAAGCTTTGCAGGAAGCAAAAAAATGGGAAGGATCCCTCAAGGATTTTATTGCCCCCGACAAACCCTAGGCATGAGCCTGCATTTTGTTGAATTTGCCAAAGGGAAACGTGAAACTTACAGGCTCTGGGCCAGCGAATCAGTCAAGCTGTTGAATTTCAGGCAAGTCAGATTATCAGCTTTATCTTTGAGTTGGGCGTAGGCAGGCAGCAGGCTGGATGAAACCAGGGCCTGAACATCGCAGCACGTGGCGGCCGAGAACAAGGGCAGCCATTGCAGTGCATTTCGCACTTGCAGCACGATCAGAGCCATGAACGTATAAAGACGCACATGAACGCCGGCATCCACCATTTCCTGGGCCAGTGATGCAATCAATTCATTGCCACTGCGCAGCTGCGTATAACCCACCTGTTGCAGCAGGGCAGCGTTGTGCGACATACGGCGCAGGCATTCCATGGTAACGCTTACTTGCTGACGGTAAATCCTCAGCAGTTCTTCGCGTCCATAGGTTTCCTGTAAATGACGTTGTTGTGCGGGGTTGATAAGGTCAGAGAGTACTTCCACATTCACCGGAAGAAAAGAGTTCATCAAATCACTCAGTTCCACGCCTTGCGACTGTCTGCGCCGCAGGTTGAGAAACGCCGCATACAAAAACAGTAGGAGGATTGCCGCTGATAAACCAATCCAGATTGCGAACATGGTATTAGACATTTCTTTTCGTCCCCAGTGTTACAGGCAAGACTGTACCCCTATGCGCTCCCAAGGTCAATCTAAAATGCTCTTAAGCGCGGGCACTTTGGTAATTCCTTATGGTTCCCAAAAGGAAACACCAGGAACAGGCGTTAAAAGCTTGATTTCAAGGGTCTTGGGGCGCTTTAACTTTATTAAAATAATCACTGAATTTGACCGGGAAATGGTCGCTGGAAGCTGGCCGTTCCTGGTGATTGCTGCAGGTCCGGTACATCTGTACTTCGGCTCTTTTCCCGGGTTTTGGTGATGACCTCATTCCCGAGTATTGTGGACCGGACCCGGCGCTGTTCTTGTTTTGCCGCCGTTTTTTCCTGATAGTTAAAGGAGTCTTAATTTTTCTTGACATACCTTTCTGAGTTGCTGTAAGTTTCTCCCTGCCTTTTGACTTGCAGATTTCAGCAGGGCAAGGCAAACAACTTTCGGATCTTTACTTCAAGTTTGTACCCGTCACCTTTTGGCAGACAATCTCTAATCGTCTGCAGTACGGTAAAGGTTCTCACCCCAAGAACGAAATAGTTTTTGCATTACCAGAATGGTTCCGCGTAATCACAGGGACTTGAATCCCTTTGTTATTGCGTGTTGCCACGTCAACTGCAGAATAAGCTTTTTGGGAAAGCGCAGGGTGATCCGCTAAACGTGCGATTGCGCCTCGGTCAGCAAGTGAAGTGATCCTGGTATTTCGCGCGCTTTATTCTGCCTTCCAGCATGTTCCCGCAATGGAGCACGCCTCTCCAAAGGCTTTTCCAAAGTTACCTGGGCTCTTTGACCTGTCAATTCTGGCGCTGTTTTATATTTTTGCGCGCACCATCTGTGCAGGCATGGCAATTCGTCCGGCCAGAGGGTGCTTGAATTTTCCCATCCGTCCACTTTTGGCAGACAGGTCCTAATCGTCTGCAGTACGGCAGAGTTCTCGCTGCAAAGTGTTTCACACAAAATCTAGGAGGAACTCGCAATGACGAGGCGGAAATTCCCGTTCGTAAGTCTTATTCTTTTCACCCTCTTGTTTGCCGGCATGGCATTGGCACAGACAGATCCTGGTGTCCGTGCTGGCGCTGCGGCCGCTGGCGGTCCGTTAGCATCTGTTGCTGCTAACAACCCCGCAGGCAGCCTGGCATTCTTCAATGACGCGCTCGATACATTTGGAGAAGTTGATTCAGTTTCCGGCACGATTGAAGCTGGAGCCGGACTTGGACCGCGCTTCAACTCCAGAAGCTGTGCCTTTTGCCATGCAGCCCCGGCAGTCGGCGGCAGCAGCCCAGCCACGAACCCCCAGGTGACTGACGCTACCGCAGACGGCGCTCGCAACACGACCCCATCGTTCATCACGGCGACAGGGCCGGTGCGTGAAGCGCGCTTCCCATTCTTCTTTAACGCCGCAGGCAATCCGGATGTAAACAATCCGAACGGCGGAGTGGAAGACCTGTTCACCATCACCGGACGCACAGACGCAGGCGCTTGCAGCCTTACGCAGCCCAGCTTTGCCCAGGCTGTTGCAACGGGTAACGTCATTTTCCGCATTCCCACGTCAACGTTTGGCGCTGGACTGATGGAGAACATTGACGAGACCACGCTGCTCAACAATGCGGCTGCTAATTCCGGGGCATTCGGAACCAGCGGCTCTTTCAATCGCAGCGGCAATGATGGCACGATTACCCGCTTTGGCTGGAAGGCACAGAACAAGTCACTGGTGATTTTTGCCGGTGAAGCTTACAACGTGGAGCAGGGCGTAACGAATGAAGCGTTTGGCCAGGAGCGTCCGCTGCCTGGTGAGGGCGGAGCTACCGGTCTGCCGGCAAATTGCAAGATCAACGGCACGCCGGAAGATACCACGCACTTCAACGCAAACAACCTGGGCACGTCGAGTGATGTGGTAAAGTTTGCCATCTTCATGCGCATGACGGCTGCACCAACTGCTTCCGCCACCGTTCCCGGTGGCGCTGCTTCCATCAGCAATGGCCGCGCTCTGTTTAGCTCGATTGGCTGCACGGCTTGCCATACGGCTTCACTTACGACTGCGGCATCTGGAATCACGCCCAGTCTGGGCAATGCCACGGCAAACCTGTTCAGCGATCTGGAAGTCCATCACATGGGCAACGGGTTGAATGACAACGTAAGCCAGGGCGGAGCAGGCGGAGACCAATTCCGCACGGCGCCGCTGTGGGGCGTTGGACAGCGCCGGTTCTTCCTGCACGACGGCCGCACCGCAAACCTGCTGACTGCCATTTCCGCGCATGCCAGCACGGGATCAGAAGCAAACACTGTGATCTCGAATTTCAATTCGCTCACAGCCACACAAAAACAAAACCTGTTGAACTTCCTGCGTTCGTTGTAGGCATTCGGCATTTTGGGCGAGACGGAAAAATGTCTCGCCCGGCTTCTTCTTTTTTGATCGGCAGCATGTTTGAACTGTTCCACGTTTTATCAGTCTTATGGGTGTCCTATGAGTTTTAAATTTGTAATGAAGAGTGCGGTGATCATCGTTTGCTGCCTGTTTTCCCTGCGTGTTTTTGCCGCTGCTACTGTCACCGGCAAAGTGATCAATCAGACAAGCCAGCGGCCATCGGCTGGCGATGATGTGGTTCTGCTGCGCATGGGTGAAGGCATGCAGGAGGAAGCGCGCGTCCGCACAGATACACAAGGTGCGTTCTCTGTGCCATTGGCGCATCCAAAGGCGCAGTACGTGGTTCGCATATTGCATCAGGGCGTGAATTATGACCACACGCTTACCGGCGCGTCCGCTGTGCAGCTTGAGGTATTTGACTCTGCGAAGACGATCAAGGGATTGAAAGGCGCGCTGGGCATTGCGCAGATTGAGTCTGCGGGCAACACGCTGAAGGTTACAGAAATGTACTCCATCAGCAATGCCTCCTCGCCGCCGGTGACACAAACAGGCGCGCGCAATTTTCAAATGTCCCTGCCCGCCGAAGCGACTCTTGATTCGCTGGCGGCCAAGCGATCACAAGGGCTATGGGTAAATCTTGCGGCTGTACCTGTGATGGGAAAACAGGGCAGCTACGCAGTGGATTTTCCTTTGCGTCCCGGCGATACGCTCTTTAAATTCAGCTACCATCTGCCGGGCTCCAGCGTGACCACGCTGCGACTCAAGCCTGCTTACGCGGTTCGCAGCTTCGCCGTGATGCATCCTCCGTCCATGGTATTCAAAGCCTTGCAGGCGCGAGCTTTTACCAGTCCGGGCGTGGTTAAGGGGCTCAAGGTGGAGCAAGTAGTGGGCGGAGTGGTGCACCAGGTGCCAGCCTTTGAGATCTCTGGAACAGGAACGACTGCTCAAACCCAATTGGCGAGTTCGGTGCCGCCATCCGTGGCCAGCGCGGCTGGAGCAAGTAACCCTGCGGCGCAAGCTCCGGCGAATCCGCAGAGTGAAGCGGAGCAGCACAAGAAAGACGCGTGGGCGATTAGTTCGCTTACGCTCCTGCTGATTGCCGGCGGAGGATTCGCATTGTGGCGACGCGGCAAGCGGCTTGAAGCAATACGTCCTTCTGGCAAGAGCGCGCCGGTGGTGCGGGCGTTGAAAGATGAACTCTTTCAGCTGGAAACCGAAAGATCGCGCGGAACAATGTCGGCCGAGCAGTACAGCTCCACCAGAGAGGCTCTGAATTTGAGCTTACGGCGTGCCATGGGCAGAAAGAAAGCTTAGCTTTTCAAGCTATTTGATAACAGAAGTATTTCTTAAGGGGTGTACTGTGCAACGTAAATTTATTTTTGGCCTTGTTCTTTTTAGTCTGTGCATTTGTCTGGCGGCATCGGCGCAAACCGATGGCGACTCCACTCCGCCCGAGACGCCGCAGGGTGGCGATTTCTCCAGCAATCTAAATCCCCAGAGAATACCCAGCGGCATTCTGGTGAAGGGAGCAATGCCGGAGGCCAGCGACGGGTCCACGCCGATTCCGGAGAGCGGCACGGTCACTGAAAAGGTTTACAACAATAGCTACTTTGGATTCTCCTATCCGCTACCGGCGGACTGGCACCAGAGATTTGCCGGACCGCCGCCATCAGACAGCGGTTACTACGTGCTGGCGCAGATAGAGCCTACGAAATCATTTACTGGTCCGAACCGTGGCTCCATTTTGATCAGCGCACAGGATTTGTTTTTTGGCCTTACGCCGGCCAAGAACGTGGTTGATCTTGTGGAATACAAGAAGAGCAGGCTGAGCAGCGATTACAAGCTGGAGCGCCAGCCAGACGTGGTGAAGATTGCCGGACGCCCGTTCATACGCATGGATTACATGTCACCCGTGGCGGAGTTGCATTGGTATGTTCTGACCACGGAAATACGCTGCCACACGGTGGAATTTATGTTGACCAGCCGCGATACCGCCATGCTGGAAAGCCTGGTTCAGAGTATAGACAAAATGCAAACGTTGGAAGGCCCGGGCAGTCCGGTATGTATCAAGGGATATGCGAACGGGGAGAATGTGCTGCAGAGGGTTGAGCCGGTTTTTTCCGCGCACAAATTTAATCCAGTGCCAGTCAGATTCACGGTCGACAGAAATGGCAAGGTAAAGCACGTTCACGTCATCAGCGCGTTTCCTGACCAGAACAAGGCGATTATCGATGCGCTGCTGCAGTGGGAATTCAAGCCATATAAAGTGAATGGCGAGCTTATGGAAGTGGAGACTGGAATCATGTTTGGCATGGCTCCGCAGCAGATGAGGAAGGCCTCGGCGGGGAAAGTCTCTGATTGAATTTGTAAATGGGTAAGTTGGTGATTTGGTAAATTGAACCCAAAGAAGTCTTCTGCTCTTGGCTGCTACGTTATCCGTTGGGTTGTTCAAAGCGAACCGTGCCGCGAAGCAGGTTTTGATTTTCAAATTACCAACTTGCCAATTTACTCAATTACCAAATCCCTCTCTTGCTTGACTCGCCTTTGCTCGTCATCTATAACTTCTTCCATCTGGAATTGGGAAGCGCGGTGAGAATCCGCCACTGCCCCGCAACTGTATTCGCTGAGAACTTGAGCAACATGCCACTGGGAAGTCCCGGGAAGGCGCTTCAAGTTCAGTGAGGCGTAAGTCAGGAGACCGGCCAGATGCCCGTCAATTGGGCGTTTCTGGCTGCGCAGGGAGGGCCGGAAAGCTTTCTTGCAGTATGAGGTTCGGGTTCCATTTTGCTTTCGGAAAGTTTACGTTTAGGTTCCGGTACATAACCCTGTTTTTGTGTTCATTCCAAGGCTTTGGCTGTTTCAATGCTTCGGCTGCGGTCTGCACAAGAACTCTGGGTTCGAATAACGTGAGCTGGATTTTAAATATACTTTCCGCAAGTTCTGAGAACCGTCTCTCTACTTAAAATGTGTGCGTGATGTTTGCGTGCTTCTGCAACAAGCTTTCCACCGTCATTGCAACTGGAAACGATCTCCATTGACTACTTCCGTGGGAGGAGTCTTACAACAGATGAAATCTTTTCTTTGCGCCAGCCTGGTTCTGGCGCTCGCACTCACAGTGTTACCACCACACGCTGCCGCCGCTAACGGTGGTATCCATGGAAAAGTCACAGATCCGCTGGGCGCAAATGTCGCCGGCGCACAGGTGCAGCTATTTCAACAAGGTAAGCTCGCAGCTTCCACTACCTCAGATGCCGAAGGAAACTATCGCTTCGCGCCGCTGGCTCCGGGACGTTATCAGGTAAAGACCACAGCTCCGTCCTTTACATCAGAACAAAGCGCTGCAATTTACGTGGGAAGCGGCGGCAATCCGGCAGTGGATATCACGCTGAAAGTCGGAAGCGTGTCACAGCAGATCGTTGTTTCGGCTACTGGCACCAACCTGCCGGACACGCAGACAGGTGCTTCTGTCTCCGTTGTGCCTGCAAGTCAGTTTCAGTACAAGCTTGAGGCGCTGGAGCCGCTGCGCCAGGTTCCCGGTGTGCAGATATTGCAGACAGGGCAGCGCGGCATTACGGATTCAATTTTTATCCGCGGTGGTGAGAGCACCATGAACAAAGTATTTCTGGATGGAATTTCCATTGATCAAATTGGCGGCACCGTGGATTTTGGCGGGGTATTTACCACCGGAATCGACCAGGCGGAAGTTCTGCGCGGCCCCAACAGCGTGCTCTATGGCTCTGACGCGGTGGCGGGCGTGGTAACTCTGACCAGTCCCAAAGGCACTACATTTCCGCCGCAGTTCAGCTATGCGGTGGACGCCGGCAATTTCAACAGCCTGCACAATGATGCCGCCATCGGCGGGATCTTTAAGCAGTTGGATTATTTTTCTGAGTTCTCACGGGTAGATGGCGGCAACTCTTCTCCGAGCCCTGACTTTCATAACGCAACGTATGCCGGCAATTTTGGATGGACTCCGCTGTCTTCCACGGATCTGCGGCTGACTATCCGCCGGGTTGTGGGCAAGGTGGATGTACCGAATGCCGTAGATTATTTTGGCATTCCGGATGATTCGTTCCAGTCGCAGTCCAATACCTTCATTGGTGCAACGTTGCAGAACCAGACAACCTCCCACTGGCACAATCTGTTGCGTTACAGCGCCATTCGAGAGGATTCGCTATTTGATAATCCATCGCCCACAGGAACACTTGACCCCGATTCCGGAAATTTTCTGGGCAATGTGGTCACGATTCGTGGCGCAAATGGCTTCAGCACGACAGGGCAGGCGATCCTGGATTTCCCAGGAACATATCCGCAGCAGTTTTTCCTTCTGAATAATCGTGACGCGCTGAACTTTCAATCTGACTACGCTTTCAACTCGCACTTGACGGCGCTTTTTGGCTTCCATTATGAGAATGAGCGCAGCACGGCCCCAGCGGAGCGCTCTAACTACAGCTATACCGGAGAGGTCCACGGAAGTGTATTCAACCGCCTTTATGGGACGCTTGGCGTGGGGCTGGAGAAGAATGCAATCTTTGGCGTGGCCGTCACGCCTCGGGCTTCTCTGGCTTATTACGTGGTGCGGCCGAGCGCCAGCGGCAAGCTGAGCGGCACAAAGTTGAAATTCAATTATGGCCAGGGTATTGAGGAGCCGTCTGTTTTTAACAGTGACAACTCTTTGTTTGGGATTCTATCGCAGCAGCCCGGAGGCGCTCAGCTTATCTCGCAGTTTAACGTTCAGCCTGTCGGCGCAGTGCGGTCGCGCAGTTTTGATGGCGGTGTGGAGCAGTTTGCATTTAGCGGTAAAGCTAAACTTTCTGCAACATTTTTCTATA
>DASXZE010000088.1:0-3004 GCA_036502105.1 Candidatus Angelobacter sp.
GTATCAGGCTAAAAACTGCAACTAAGAAGAATAGTTTTTTCAAGTGACTCTCCAGTACATAATAAAGGTTGGACCAAATAACAACCGGTGATTCAATTACCCTGACCTATAAAGCAACTATCACGAGATTATCCTACCAGCTCTCACGCAATGTCCAGAATGCAAAGGTATCAAGCTGGTTTCATGCTCATCTGAACGCTTTCTGCCCGGCCATTCATTTCTTAAGTTATGTTAAAAGCCAGTGCCGGCCGCTAGCTGGTATTCTGGAAAATGATCTTCTCAACCCAAGCCATTCTCTTTGATATGGACGGAGTCCTTATCAACTCCATCCCTTCTGTGGAACGCGTGTGGCGTGCCTGGGCTCTCGCTCACCATCTCGATCCCTTCCGCGTCATCGCACACGCCCACGGACGCCGCAGTATTGAGACAATCCGAGCTGCGGCTCCCCACTTGGATGCTGAAAAAGAGAATATCGTGGTTGAGCAAATGGAAATTGACGATAAAGATGGCGTAACGCCCCAGCCCGGCGCTCCGGAACTGCTTTCCCTCCTGCCCGCCGACCGTTTTACCATCGTCACTTCCGCAACCCGTCCGCTGGCCGTAGCGCGTTTGGGATACGCCGGCCTTCCCGTTCCCGCCCGCATTATCACCGCCGACGACGTAATCCACGGCAAGCCCTCACCCGAACCTTACCTGAAAGGCGCTGCCTTGCTCGGCTTCGCTCCAGGTGATTGTCTGGTCTTTGAAGACGCGCCTGCCGGCATTGCCGCGGCCCGTGCTGCCGGATGCCAGGTTATCGCGCTTCATACCACGCATCCCATTTCTGCCTTGCAGGCTGCGAATGCCATCATTGCCTCGTTTGGATCGGTAAAAGCAGAATTTCAAAATGGAACCATCGTTTTAAACGTGGTCCTCGTTTGACGAAACTCGGTAGCAAGCGGTCAAAGGCGAAAGCGGCTTCAGCTTCTCCCGTATACAATCCTCCTATCTCGATTTTGAGGAGCAAACTAACTCATGCAACGCAATGCAAGCGCACACTGGAGCGGCGGACTAAAAGACGGCAAAGGCTCGCTCACCTCTCCCAGCGGAGTTCTCAAGAACACGCCGTATTCTTTTGCCACACGCTTTGAATCACAACCCGGCACCAATCCGGAAGAACTGATTGCCGCCGCGCACGCCGGATGCTTCAGCATGGCGCTTTCAGCCCAGCTCGGCAATGCCGGAATGACAGCCGAGTCCATTGACACCACGGCCACCGTAACGCTGGAAAAACTCGACTCAGGTTTTGCCATCACCTCATCCCACCTGCAGGTCAAAGTAAAAATTCCTGGCGCTGACAAAGCCAAGTTTGAAGAAGCCGCCAAGAATGCCAAGGAAGGCTGCCCTATCTCCAAGCTGCTCAACGCCAAAATCACCATGGACGCGACACTGGAAAATTAGTTCCCTGCACAATACGGAAGCTGGCGCTGGCGGCTAACAAACGCGCTGGCTTCCCGTCTAAAACTCCGGTCACCCTGAAATCTTTTTGTTCAACCATTGATTGAAATCACCACCGTGGAGGCTACCACCATGCGCCGATATTTCGCGCTCGCAACCGTACTGTTTGCCACCGTCTTTGCCGCAACCCGCAGCAACGCGCAGTCATTTGTCCTGGACCTTCCGCGCGACAGCCAGCATGCCAAAGTCATGCAACGCGTGGGCATCACTGACATCACCATCAA
The DNA here is from genome assembly GCA_036502105.1 of Candidatus Angelobacter sp. Classification (GTDB taxonomy): domain Bacteria; phylum Acidobacteriota; class Terriglobia; order Terriglobales; family Acidobacteriaceae; genus Angelobacter. The sequence continues at coordinate 1,722 of DASXZE010000088.1, forward strand.
CTACCACCGTCCGCTCGTCAAAGGCAGAAAAATCTGGGGCGGCCTGGTTCCTTATGGAGAAGTCTGGCGCGCCGGCGCCAATGAAAACACCACCATTGAATTCACTGATCCTGTCACCATTGAAGGCAAGCCGCTGGCCAAGGGGGTTTACGGCCTGCACATGCTTCCCACAGAAAATGACTGGACCATTATTTTCTCCAAGGCCGCCACGGCCTGGGGCAGCTTCAGTTACAACCAGTCAGAAGACGCGTTGCGCGTCACCGTAAAGCCGCACGCCGCGGAAATGAAAGAAGCCCTCGCCTATGAAGTGGATGACGTAACGCCCACCTCGGCCACCATCACCATGCGCTGGGAAAAAATAGCAGTGCCGTTCAAGGTGGATGTGAACACCAATGAGATCGTCGCCCAGAACCTGCATGCCCAGCTTCGTGGACTCGGCCAGTACACATGGGAAGGCTGGGACGATGCCGCCACCTATTTCCTCACCAACAAATACAACCTGGAAGAAGCGCTGAAAGATGAAGACCGCTCCATTGCCGTGGAAGAGCGCTTTGACAACCTCATCACCAAATCGCGCATTCTTGAAGCCATGAACCACAAAGACGATGCCACCGCCGCCCGCAACAAGGCACTGGACATGGCCAGCGTGACGCAGTTGCACGCCTACGGACGCCAGCTCCAGCAGGAAGGCAAACAGGACCAGGCGTTTGATATCTTCCGTACCAATATCAAGAAGAATCCGAACAGCTGGATTACCCACAATGAAGCCGCCCGTCTGGCAGCTGCCAAAGGCGACTATGACGGCGCAGTGAAAGAAATGAAGCTGTCTGCAGCCGGCGCTCCTGATCAGGCAAAATCAACGCTGGCAGGTTTAGTGAAACGGCTGGAAGATAAACAGGACATCAACAAATAGTTTGACCGCAAGCCGCGGAGTGTATCAGATCCAGCCATGGCTCTACTCTCTTGGAGTGGCCGCTACCAAGCGCCGTTCAAGGAGAAAAAGACATGGCTGGATTTCGCGTTTTACCAATTGACCCTGCGCTCACTGAAGCCGTTCGCAATACGCTCAAATCACCTCAATATGGACATCCTGCGCATGTGGAGCGTGCCACCGGTTACGGCCCATGCCGCGCCTGCTTGAAGCAATTTCAAACGGGCAAGGAAGACCGCATCCTTTTTACTTACAACCCATTTGCCGGCTTGGATGCATACCCGTCGCCCGGTCCAGTTTTTATCCATGCAGAATCATGCGAGAGTTACAGCGATCCAGAAAAGTTCCTGCA
>DASXZE010000089.1:0-13004 GCA_036502105.1 Candidatus Angelobacter sp.
GCGTGGAATAAGCCCAGAGATTGCTCTCAATAATCAGCACCAGGCCCAGCTTGCGCACGGCGGCAAAATTGATGCCTTCATAACTCACGCCGGTAGACTGTCCGCCATCGCCGATCCACGTGAGGCACGCCAGCTCTTTGCCCTGCATGCGCGCGCCCAGTGAGACGCCGGCCATCACCGGCAGCAGATCACCCAGCATGGAGATGGGCGAAACCATCTGGCGTTTTTCAATATCGCCATAGTGTGATGTGCCGTCTTTGCCTTTCGTTGGCGAGCCGGCCTTGGCCATGTATTGCATCATGATGTCGCGCGCATGAAAGCCGCGCACCAGCTGCGCGCCCTGGTTGCGGATCATCGGCGCAAACCAGTCATCTTTGCCCAGCGCAAAAGCAGAGGCGCAGGAGCAGGCTTCCTGTCCCAGGCCAAAATAAACGCCGCCTACCACCTTGCTCTGCTTGTATAGATTTTCCAGTGCCACTTCCATGCGGCGGTTCATCACCATCCAGCGATAGAGTTCCACGTGCTGCTCTCTGGTCAGATACTTTGACTCGCGGATGGGCGGCACCGGCGTATTCAGCTTGCCCTTGATCTCATAATGGACTTCCGGCCCGCTGTTGACTTCCAGAATCTCAAACTCCGGATGCTCCAGCCGCCAGTCAGGAATGCCATATTGATTTACCTGGATGGCCGGCGCTTTAGCGGCGGGGCGTCCGTTGGCGCCATGGCCATTCGTGGCAGAAGTTTTTCCGTTTTGCCTGGCAGGTGCGGACTTTGCGCCTGCGATATTTGCGCCAGCAGTCTTTGCGCCGGCAGTCTGGGAAGATTTTGTTTTTGTAGGCATACTACGAATACAGTTTATACCCAACCGTGTGGCCGCAACACTAAGGCGAGCAGGAAATATGAAAATGGAAATGTGATGAAACGCCTTTAGGCTTTTGTGTTGCGACTATAGCTGTGAGCCGTTCCCCTGAAATAGTCTCATCTCCCACGAGTCGCCATCCCGAAAGCCGAGCCAACAGGCGAAGGCTGAGGGATCTGCTCCGCTGCTTTCCAAGGCAACCATAGCTCTGCAGTTTTTTACCGCGGCGGATTATCGAAAGGGACTGTGTGCTGAGTCCTCAAAACCGGCGGAGCAGTTCCCTCAACTTCGGGATAGCGTGTCGTGGGGGGGAGGCAGAGTATTTTGCACGAAACAAGAACGGTCTTCAGGCAGCAGGATTTTTCCGTTTCTGTGGTTCCTGCTCGGCAGCGGCTTCAATGCTCTTGCCGCCGCGCCTCTTCTCGCAGGCTTCGCGGATTTTCTGGTAGCGCTCTTCCAGCGCGTCCAGGTCTTCATCGGAAAGTTTCTGGATATCAATTAGATCGTCATTCGCCGGATGGTGCGAGCGGATCAGCTCGTCCAGCTTCAGGTGAAGCGCTTTGGCGTCGCGGTTCTGCGTGTTCTGGATCAGAAAGACGACTAGGAAAGTAACAATCGTGGTACTGGTATTAATGATGAGTTGCCAGGTGTCAGAATAATGGAAGTAAGGCCCGCTTACCGCCCAAACGAGCAACATGACCACCGCCACAAAAAATACCATCGGCTGGCCAACAAACTGAGCGGTGCTGCTGGCAAAGCGGCTGAACCATAAATTGATGCCGCCGGCCTTCCTGATTTCGTCCTGGGCTTTGACGTACGGGATGCGATCTTTGGCTGGCATAGCTGGAAGTTGGATGAGAGTTGCAGCTGCGGGTTTGTACGCTATGGCACGGAACAAGGCTGAATAAAAGCCCAGATTGATCGAACTGTCGGCTAATTGATGTATTTTGACGATGCAGGAGCAGGCGCGTCATTTTCAGCAAGCTTCGCATCGGCTTCAGCCGTTTCGCCAGCCGACAGCAGCGCATCCAGCGAATCCAGCCACAACGTCTGCGCTGCAAACACCCGGCTGAAGTTGCGCGCCACCGGCTGCGACAGATCTTCCAACGACGGCACGTTACGGTCACGGCTGAGATGGCTTTGCGCCATCTCCTGCTCCAGCGAGGTCACCGGCTTATCTGTGATGCCGCACGGAACAATCAGCTTGAAATAGTCGAGATTGGTGGTCACGTTCAGCGCGAATCCATGGGAAGTAACGGCCCGAGAAATATGTACGCCGATGGCAGCAATTTTTCCCGGAACTTCATCCTGTGTCCACACACCGGTCAGCCCGGGGATACGTTCAGTGACCACGCCCAGATCGCCGCAGATGCGGATCAAAACTTCTTCCAGCTTGCGCACAAAATCTATGGCGCCCATACGCGGCTCAAAGGCCCGCAAATCAAATATAGGATAGCCCACGAGCTGTCCCGGACCGTGGAAGGTAACGTCGCCGCCGCGATTCGTCTCATGCAGCTCAACACCGTTGTGCGCCAGAAACTCCCGCGACGCGACAATGTTTTTCTCGCCCGCGTTGCGTCCCATCGTTATGACCGGCGGATGCTCCAGCAGCAGCAGCGTGTGCGAAATGCGTCCTTCTTTCACCAGAGCGACAATCGTCTGCTGCAACTGCAACGCAATGGAATAATCCACACGGCCGAGATAAAGGACGTTGATGACTCTTAGGTCCACACCTCATTTTTACCATTGATTCTCACCGATGAACACTGGTAAAGGCTGAACACTGATAAAGGCGGTCAAAACGAGTGAGCTGCAAAACAGATCAGTGACAATCAGTGAAAATCTGTGGTGAGAATCAGCTTGCTGCGCGCTCTTCGTCAAACATGTCATCCATGTAGCTGCCCGGATCTTGATCGAATTTGCGCTGGCAATCGAGTGAGCAGAAATAAATCGTTTCTGCCTGATAGTCCTGGCTGGCGGCTGCCTCAGCAATGGAGATATTCATTTTGCAAACTGGGTCGATAGGCATGGGTTTCCTCCTGTTGAATGTGATACGGAAACGAGAGGAACGGGTTGGCTGGATAGGAGCATTCAGGATAGGAGCACTCAGCATTCAGCCAGCCGAGCTGTATCTGGAAGGAAAGATGGTTTAGAAAAAGAGAACCGTGCCATCCTGAGACAGCACGGTTCTGACAGGGATCCCTCGCGAACGCTTCGGGATTTCAGAAAAAGCTAACTACTAAATACTGCCCCTACGCATTTATTGCTTTACCCTCCACCGCGCTGAAGGCATCCAGCAAACCTTCTGATACTGTCGGATGCGCGTGGATGGTAAACATCATATCTTCCACGGTGGCTTCCAACTCAAGGGCTGTTACGGCTTCTGCGATCAGCTCTGTAGCGAGCGGGCCAATAATGTGCACGCCCAGAATCTCTCCGTACTTGGCATCTGACACAACTTTGATAAAGCCCTCATGGTTATTAATGATGGTGGCTTTGGAGTTCGCTGTAAACGGGAACTTGCCGATCTTCACTTCATAGCCGGCTTCCTTGGCTTTGGCTTCCGTTAGGCCCACGCTGCCGATCTGCGGCTCACAATAGGTGCAGCCCGGAACATGGTTCTTGTTAATCGGCTTGGCGGGCTTGCCGGCAATGTGTGTGGTGCACACAATGCCTTCCATGGCTCCGGCGTGCGCCAGCTGCGGCATGCCGGCAACAATATCGCCGATGGCGTAGATGCCCTTCTCGCCGGTTTCCATCCACTCATTCACATGGACAAAGCCGCGCTCAAGTTTCACGCCGGGCAGCTTTTCCAGGCCAATGCCTTCAGTGTTGGGCCCGCGGCCAATCGCAACCAGAACTTTTTCTGCCTCAATTTTCTGCGTTGCCTCTCCCTGCGGAGTGCACATCACGCAGACGCCGTCTTTGGTCTTCTCAACTTTTTCTACTTTCGTATTCACGAGGCAGTTGATGCCCTTTTTCTTGAAAGACCGCAGCAGCTCTTTGCTCACTTCTTCATCTTCCACCGGCACCAGGCGCGGCAACATCTCAATGACTGTCACTTCTGCGCCGAACGAACGATAGATGGAAGCAAATTCCACGCCCACTGCGCCAGAGCCAATGATGACCATCGACTTAGGCATGGCGGGCAGCGAGAGCACTTCAATATTCGTAAGGATGCGGTCGTCCGCTTTCAGGCCGGGCAGCATGCGCGCATACGAACCAGTGGCCACAATAATATTTTTGGCCTTCACTTCGCTCGCGCCTTTGCTGCTTTCCACCTGGACGGTATGTACGCCATTCTTCGCCGGGCCAGTCAACTTGCCAAAGCCCAGCACGCGGTCCACTTTATTTTTGCGAACGAGAAAATCCAAACCCTTAGTGTGCTTGGTGACGATCTTGTTTTTGCGGTCTTGAATATTTTTCCAGTTCAACTTGCCCACGCCCAGACCGTCAATGCCGTACTCTTCCGCGGCTTTCAAATGGTCATACACTTCAGCGTTAAAGAGCAGGGCTTTTGTGGGGATGCAGCCCACGTGCAGGCAAGTGCCGCCGAGCCAATTTTCTTTTTCAATGAGGCAGGTTTTCAGCCCAAGCTGGCCGGCGCGGAAAGCGGCTGTGTATCCGCCGGGACCTCCGCCGACAATGGCAACGTCATAAATCGTATCTGGCACAGTAGAGCTCCCTCTGGTGGAAAAATCAACGCGTGAACAAACAGGTGATTGTAAATCCGGAGCGGCCCGGCCCTCAAATGAAGCGGGCGGCCTTCCACCATAAATTTATCTTTTTTACCTATTTATCTATTTTATCTATGGCAATTTGATTAGAACCGGCACATAAAGGATTCGCGCCGCCATAAAAGCAGAATTGGCAGCCCATAAGCTGCCAATTCTGGTTAAACGCGCTGCTTGCAGATAGAACTCAGGGCTTGGTTGCACCGGCGGCAGGGCTCACGGCACCTGGCTGGCTCACCGCGTTTTCTGCTGGAATGGTCAGGGTGGCGTTGGCCGTTCCGATCAATCCGCTTTCATTGTCACGTACGCCCAGCCGCAGAAGGTAGTCTCCGGGCTCAAGAGTCAGCTGGTCACGGCAGGGGAAAAAACTTTTCATCACCTTGTCATAGGCTTCCGGCTTCAGCTGTCCGCCCATTTTTTCGGCTTCAACGGCCAGCGCCTTGTCTGTTGATTTTTTAGTGAAGACGCGTACGGCACATTCCATGTTGACCTGCCTCAGGCCACCATCCAGTTCGGTAAAGGTAAGCCCATGCGGATCAATCCCGTAATTCACCACCAACCTTGTTCTGGGTTTTGGCAGAGGGCGGCATCACCATGGCCTTGAAAGGCACGGCCGTAGAGATGGGAAGGCTCAGGCCCATAGCTTCGTCAAAATCTTCGTCCTGTTTTTTGGGGTTCAGCTTTGCGAATGCAGCGCTGTCTGCCGCGAAATAACCGATGCGATAACGGAGTTTCACCCCGCCGCGCTGCGACTTGATCTGAATCTTGCGGAAGGCCCCGTTCCAGTCTTTATTCTCAGGATAGTAGCCAAGCGTGTAATAGGTTGAACCATCATCAATGCTTTCGCGAATGGCTGCTTCCATGTCATTGCTATTGTAAAAAGCGCGGCCACCGGTCCGGTCGGCAAGATCGTTCATGGTGGCATGTGCCGCCATCCGCGCATCAGATTCTCTATCCATCTGCCCGCCGATTCCGCCGCGCAGCATGTGGCTCGCTGCTGTATTGCCAGATTGATCAGAATCCGCGACATTGAAAGCGTCGCTGCCGGCCAGTCCGCGAGCATCCAGCGGATAGATGGCAATTTGATAGTCGCTGAGCAAATTTCCTGTGCGGGCAATATCGTTCATGTAATTGCGATCATTTATGGTGGATCTGGCCGAGGCATTGGTTAACATCACATCAAAGGGAAAGGCTTCAGAGATCCAGATCAGGTTTTTGCGTCCGGGATAGCCAGACAAGGTTCTGGCCAGCGAGTTGAGCGCGGTGAGAGTCATCTTCACCCGGATGTCGTTCATCATTCCAGTCATCTGGTCCTGAAATTCTCTGATCTGGACGGCCATCTGCGGAAGTATTTGTGCCATACCCGGCATGGCTGCGGAGACATCGGGCCCGCCCCCATTCAAATAAGGAGAACTTTTACCTTTAAAACTACGCACCACCTTCTTTAACGCGGCGGGATCCGTTGTGAAATCCTGGACCAGGCGAAGTTTGTCTCCTAGAAGATAGACAGCAATGGGTTCATTCTCTGGCAGCTTTTCCAGAAACTTGATCATGGAATCGCGCATGAAAGCCTGATTCATCGGGCTGGTGTTCAGGGAATCCATCAGGATTACATTCAGGGCCTTGCCAGACTGGAAGTGCGGCAGGTTATCCACTATATTGGGCGGATTTACCGGCTGCTGCGGTTGACCAGCAGGTGCAGGCTCAGGATGCTGAAAGTTAAAAATGCTGAGGCTTTGTGGCTTGCCATCTTCCAATACCGTGAGATCTTCCTTCTTAAGGTTGCTGATCGGATTGCCTTTTGAATCCTGCGCAACTACGTCGATGACCACCATGCGCGTCTTTACCTTTAAGACCGGCAAAGGCGCAGCCACCGATTGCTGGGCGGGACCAGCGGCACCCGGCGTATTCTGTGGCGCAGCGGCGTGCGGCTGGTCTGATGAGCCCTGCGCAAAACACAGTTGCGAGAGATAAAAGGCGCCGAAGGCCAGACAAGCCGTGGACAATATGATTCTTACTGCTTTAGACATACGCAAAACTCCCAGAACCCACCGATCCGCGCCTTATGGATTCATTTTAAAGATTTTTTATACCGGGGGATGCGAAGCGAATAGTAGCAATTTTGCAGCTGGTTTTATAGTTATTTTCTAGATATTTATAGTTAGTTATGTAAGGAATTGTATGAATCTATCTTAACGAATGCACGGCTGGCAGTAAATCGGGAGTTTCACCTATATCAAGGGCATTTATCAAAGCCGGTTTGGGCCGTGTTGGCTATCTTTAAACCCAGGTGATGTTTAATTTTCAGCAGACTTACAACGGACAACAAGCCTTCGCTTTCGCTGGCGGCCAAGCCATTTTGTCTTGCGCCACCGCGCCGAGATAAAACTGCTACAAGCGAGCGGGCAGCGACGATGGGCATTTCTGCGGCAGATTCTGCAGGACTGTGCTAGCCTTGGCTCGCCATGTCTTCAGTCTTGATCATTCCTCCATCAGCCATTCAACTGGCGCGCAAAGCCTGGCTCCGAGTCACAGGACTGCTGCTGCTCGGCCTGCTGGGCGCAGTAGCACTGGCTTTTTACGGCTACCAGATTCATCGGCTGAGCGCGGCGATGAACAGCTACAAAGATGCCGAGTCGCAATACCATGTGAGGACAGAGGCCATTCATCGCCTGAGCGACATGGAGACGGCATTCAATCGTTTTCTGCTCGATGCAAACTCAGCCAACCTGGGCCTGATGCAGGGTGACAAACAGAGAATTGAACAACTGGCGCAGTGGGATGCGAATGCAAAAAGTGACCAGCTTCTGCAGAACATGGTGGCGGCAGAACAGAAGTGGTATTCACAGATTGTGCAGCCCATGGTGGATGATCGCAATAAGCTGGCCGCTGGCCAGGGATTGCCGGAAGATTTTCTGGCTAAATATCGCGCGGCGCGGCAGGACCTACAGCTCATCAATTTTGAAGTGGCCACGGAGAACGCACACCATCAGGCGCAGGACGCGTTGCAGCAAACTGAAAGCCAGGTGCGATGGTTGTGGGTGCCGTATCCTTTGGCCGTGTTGCTGATGGCTGGCATAATTGCTTTGGCAGTGAGCGCAATGAAGCGTGTGCACCACTTGAAACTGACAGCTGAAAGCGAAGGCGACGAAGAGGACGACGATAGAAATTCAGCGAACAACCTGGAGGGGAAAGAATGATTACAGCATTGATCTGGTGGATTATCGTGGGACTGATTGCCGGCTGGCTGGCCGGAAAAATCATGAAAGGCTCCGGCTATGGCACGCTGGGTGACATATTGCTGGGTATGGTAGGCGCGATTGTTGGCGGATGGATTCTGCGCATCCTGGGCTTTTACAGCTCCGGCAGACTGATCTCTTCCATCTTAGTTGCGACGCTGGGAGCTGTATTCCTGGTGTGGCTCGCGCATAAGCTGAAGTAAAAATGATCTTCGCATAACTCAGGAAGAAATAAAAATACGATGAGCCGCGGGAGAACTTATTGGCTCTCCAAGGACAAACTTTGAACGCTCATCTTTCCAATAGGGATAGAAAATGTCTTCTGCGCCGGCGGTAGTGTGATCAAGATATACAATAACTGCGGGCACCATCTTGCCGTCTTTCGCAGGAATGAGAACTGCCACACAAAAAAAGGCGGCCTTACTATCTCCCTGTGATTTTGTTACTGATTCTTGAAGCTGGTTAATCCAATATGCCTCTAGCTCGTCACGAGTTGGATATTTCTTCATGCTCGTGGGCACCAGCAAATCGATATTTCGGTTCGATCCCAAGGTTGCGCCGAACGGATATAATCCGTCGTCCTGCAGGCGGACTGGTAGAAGTCGCGGAGACAGAGATCTTTTTCTTCCTTCGGTGTCATTCAATTCTTATCTTCCACAAATGTTCGCAGCTTAGCCCAGCAGCCTTGCCGCGTCCTTGGCAAAATAAGTCAGAATCAATTGCGCGCCGGCACGGCGGATCGATGTGAGCGATTCCATAATCACGCGATCACGCTCCAGCCAGCCATTGCGGATGGCCGCTTGCAACATGGCATACTCACCACTCACCTGATACGCGGCGATGGGCAGATCAAAGCGGCGTCGCGCTTCACTGATTACATCCAAATAAGGCATGGCCGGTTTCACCATGATCATGTCCGCGCCTTCGCGGATATCGAGCGCGATCTCGCGCATGGCCTCGCGAATATTTGCGCCGTCCATCTGGTATGAGCGACGGTCGCCGAACTGCGGCGTGGAATCAGCGGCTTCGCGGAAGGGACCGTAAAATCCTGAAGCAAATTTAGCCGCATAAGAAAGGATAGGCGTGTTGAGGAAGCCAGTGGCGTCCAGGGCCTTGCGAATTGCCGCGACCCGGCCATCCATCATATCGCTCGGGGCAATAATATCCATCCCCGCGCGCGCCTGGGATACAGCAGTCTTGGCCAAAATTTCCAGCGTGGGATCATTCAGAATTTCATACTCAACCTCTACAGCCTGAGCGGCAGCCACGCTGCTTCTTCCGTTCCCTGCACCGCCCCGCTTTGCGGACGGCGAACTGCCCTCCGCGCTTTTCTTCTGCACGATCCCGCAATGCCCATGCGACATATATTCGCAAAGGCATACATCGCCGACTACCACCAGGTCACGCACCTCACGCTTGATGGCCCGGGTGGCTCGCTGCACAATGCCGTCTTCCGCCCACGCGCCGCTCGCGACGTCATCTTTTTTCTCCGGCAGACCGAACAGAATAATGCCGCCCACGCCCAGGCTCTTGGCTTCACGCGCTTCTTTCACTGCCTCGTCCACTGAGATGTTAAACACTCCGGGCATGGAGCTGATCTCCCGGCGCACGCCCTCACCCGGACACACAAATAAAGGATAGATAAAGCCCGTGGGCGTAAGGCGTGTTTCACGTACCAGTGACCGCAGTGAGTCAGTCTGGCGCATACGGCGGAGACGGGTAGCTGGAAAGGACATGATTCTTCAAAGTTTAGCAGAGCTTGCAAGTCGCCGGCGCACGGATTGCAGCCAATGGTAACCTAGTTACCGCGCCTGATCCGCGTCTGCCTAAGGAGGCTTGTATGCCTGTTCAATTCTGCATCCCGGTGATTCCCAGCGCCAACCTGGAGAAGAGTCTGCGCCTGTGGGTAGAGGGGCTCGGCTTTGCGATGAGTTCAGAAATGCATACAGACAACAAGCTGATCTTCTGCATGCTCCAGAAAGATAATTTATGGTTTATGTTGAACCAGCGGGCGGGGGATCCGGCCAAGCCGAAAGACTACGATGGCATTCGGCTCTACTGGACACCAGGCGACATCAATGAAACCAGAGCGCACTTGCAGGGTCTTGGATACGGCGTTTCAGAACTTGAAGATCGCGAATACGGGCAGACCGAATTTTTCCTGACCGACGACGATGGTTTTACGCATTGCTTCGGCGTCTCAACGCAAAGCGTCAACAGGCAAAAATAAATGCGCGCGGCAGCAGCAGAGGCGACGGTGAAATCAAAGCGCGAACTCTCGCAATTTAGCTTTTACTGTTGTTTTAACAGATCGTCATAGCCTTTCGTGAGTGCCTCGCTAATGTTTTCCAGTGCCTTCTCCACAATCTGCTCCTTATATGCCTCCTGGGCAATGGCCTGAAATTTCTCTACCGGCACCTTCTTCATATCGTCTTCTTTCATGGTGACTTCAATCAGTGAGCCACCCTCAATCATCCGGTTCAGGGCCTGCTCCTGCAAGGAAGTAAACGCCTGCTGCGTGAGATACAGGTCGGTATAGCGGATCAACTCGTCATACTTCATATAAGTCACCGCGCCGCTGTTGGTGGCCGTTTGCCACGCCGTGGAATAAAGATCGTGCATGGTTACCCCAAAATGCATGCTCTGGTTTTTGATCGCTGTGCGGTCGCTTTCCACCTTGTGCATTAAATCAATAATATGGCTCAGGTCTGCTTCCTGCTTATGGATCTCCTGTACCGACTCATCCACGGTTTCCTTGTTTTTGCGGACCTCCGCCAGGATATTCTCGCGGGCCTCACGCACCAGCGCACGATGGTGAAACCATTCCACTCCGCCTTCCATGGCCAGAGCAATCAGTATGCCCAGCACCACCGTGAACATGTGAAATAGAAACTCTTTTTTGGAATGGATCGGCTTATCTGGCGAGTGGATCTCCATGGACTCTCCGTGTACAAATGATTTGTTCTCGCCTTGTGCCGCGAGCGAAGACTCGGCACCGCCGGCGCTTTGCCGCTCCGCTGCTGGCTTCTCGTCTGGATTCTCGTCCGGCATATTTCTCCGCATCATAGCGTGTTCGCGGTTTCGCTGCGAACTACATATCTCCCACAGAACGTCATCCTGAAGGGCGTAAGCGAACGCGCGCCTTCTTCAGCGGGTTCATAGCCCTGAAGGACCTTGTGTTTTTCTGCTACGCAAAACGCAGCCGGAAACAATGGACGCAAGCAGTAGACAGTTTTAAATACTCCCAAACTGCATCACTACCATTTTGTGCGTTACCATCATAAGCAAATGGTTGCGTCTCCGCTCCAGCATTCTTCATCATTTGGCCGACTTCTAATCAGTGGTGTCTAAAGTAGTGATGGCAGGGCTTAAGAGATTCCGATGGAGTTGGGTGCACGTGACGGCGATCGGCTTTGTCCTTTTATCGTCGAGCTTTGCCTGGTTCTATTTCCGCGAACTGCCGGTTGTCCAGAAGATGCCGGAGTTTTTTGACTACCGGCCTTCTGCCATCCGAACGCTGGCTAGCCTGTCTGGCTTCGTACTATTTGTCGGCGGTCTGGGTTTTGGACTAATACGCCTGGCACACGGGTTCATGCGTCGCCTCCTTTCTCCAGGGCCGCGTGTGCGCTAACATCAAGAAGCATGGTTCCCTCGCCGCTCCAGCATTCTTCATCCCGCGTTCTGGAATTTGATCACTTTCGTGACGTTCTGGGTTTCTATGTCAGCTCGCCGCTGGGCAAGGCGCGCGTGGCGCAACTGGAGCCGTCGCTCGACCGCGCGTGGATTAATCATCAGCAGCAGCTGGCTGACGAGACCCGCCGCTTCTATTCCGCCGGCGGGCGCTTTGATTTTGCCGGACTCTTTGACGCGCACAATCTTCTGGCTAAAGCACGCATTCCCGGCGCAGCCCTTGAGATTGACGAAATCCGCGACCTCGTCCTGCTCGTCGATAAAGCCGCGGAATGGCGCGAGATGGCCATTCATCCGTCTGAGTCGGTTAAACCGCACTGGCAGGGCATGCTGGAACTCACTGAGCAAATCGCCGACTTCGCGCCGCTGCTCCGCTTCTTCGGCAACAAGATTCAGCCGGACGGCACGCTCGATGACCGCGCGTCAGCCGAGCTCTCACGCATCCGCCGTGAAGTGGAAAGACAGAAGCGGACGATTCAGGAATCCTTGCGCGGCTATCTGCGCAGACTCTCTGAAGGTGGCGCGGCGCAGGATGATCTGGTCACCATTCGCGGTGAGCGTTTTGTCATCCCGGTAAAAACCGAGCAGCGCCGGCGCGTGAGCGGCGTGGTGCACGGCACAAGCTCCAGCGGACAGACGGTCTTCATCGAGCCGCTGGAAACCATTGAACAGAACAATGATCTCGTGCGTCTGCTGGAAGAAGAGCTGGCAGAAATCCGCCGCATTCTGCAGGAGATGACTGAGCGCCTGGGCGAACACAGCCCAGCCATCGCAACAGCCACCAACGCCATGGCGGAGATTGAATTGCAATACGGCAAAGCCCGCTTCGCCGTGGACTACGACTGCGTCCGCCCTGAACTTACAGACGATTTTCTCGAGCTGCGCGCTGCGCGGCATCCGCTGCTGGAGCGCAACCTCAAAGCCAAGGGCGGCAAGGTGGTTCCGCTTACGCTTGAAATGGATTCAGCCCATCGCCAGCTCATCATCAGCGGCCCGAACACAGGCGGCAAAACTGTAGGCCTCAAAACTCTTGGATTGCTCGCTCTCATGGCGCAGGCCGGCATTCCCATTCCTGCCATCACGGCGCGCATGCCGGTGTTTGATTTTGTGCTGGCCGATATTGGCGACTACCAGTCCATTGAGCAAAATCTTTCCACCTTTTCCGCGCACGTGACGAACATTGATTTCATCTCGCGCACCGCAACCGCGAATTCGCTGGTCCTGCTGGACGAACTCGGCTCCGCCACCGATCCTGAAGAAGGCGCCGCGCTGGCCGTGGCCATTGCCGAACATTTTCTGCGCGCTGGCGCAATCAGCATCATCTCCACGCACCATACGTCGCTCAAAGTTTATGCCGCCAACAACGCCGGAGTGCTCAACGCCTCAGTGGGCTTCAATGAAGATACCTTGCAGCCGACCTACGAGCTGCGCGTCGGCGTGCCCGGCGCTTCAGCGGGCATCAACATTGCGCAGCGTCTCGGT
>DASXZE010000090.1:0-19557 GCA_036502105.1 Candidatus Angelobacter sp.
AGCGAAATTTTCCTCCCACGCGAAAATCAATCTCGCAAGCGGGGCAGCTAAAGCCTTTCGGCCCCCACCACTGCATCACGTATTTCGGGTCGGTCCACGCCTTCCAAACCAACTCGCGTGGGGCATCAAAAACTCTGGTGACAACCATCCGCTCTGTCTCGTTAACCGTGTTTTTTGTCATCTTTGACCTCCGCTTTTTTCATTTGATTCACAACCACATCCAACTTGTCGAAACTCTCTTCCCAGAATCGGCGATAGCTAATCGCCCAGTCGCTGACTGTCTTTATCGCCTCTGGCCTAAGCGTGCACACGCTCTCTCTTCCACGCTTCGTCTTGATCACAATCCGCGCCCGCACCAGGTAGGCAATATGTTTTGAAATCATCTGCTGCGAGAGTGCAAACGGTTCCGTCAATCCATGCACAGAGGCAGGCCCACGGGAGAGTCGTTCGATCATCGCCCGGCGGGTTGGATCAGACAGAGCCGCAAATGTTGTATCCAGCTTATTCACAACCATATGGTAGTGGATTGTCTGTCAATGTCAAGTGTGAATTTTGCAGTTCCCGATTTCTGTTCCCTGGGTGCATGGTTTAACAAATAGGCTTCCATGAGCAATTACTCATTAACCTGACGATTAGAATGCCACCGCAACCTGCGCGGGAGCGCGAGCCGTCACGGCGGAGGCCCTGGCATCGGGGCCGGGGATGCGGATTGCCGTTGGAACCTGTTCTCCGATGTATTGCCGGCCCAGTTGGGCAAGTGATCTTTGCCAATTGGCTTGCTATGACCTCCGCGATGAGTGGTAAATCGCCAATTCACTCATCGAGAAGATTAGTGTCGGGAAGTCGGCTTTTAGTCATTAACAGGGTCTGACGAAAGAGTTTTTTGGGAATGTCGCAATACCCTCTACTCGGCCCGTCCCACCCGAGAACGCGGCCTTGTCGCAAACCCTATTCATTAGGATTTATAGGAAAGTGATCTTCCCAGTGTGAAAACATTTTCCTACTTTCCTGTGCAAACCCTCCGTCCCAGCCTACCCAACATCCGCCCCATCTGGCCCGTATAAGACAATTATCCATTATTTTCAATAAGATAGAAATATTCTTAACCCTGGATTACATATGTCCTAAGGGGCATGTCCTACCGGACACTTTGGCTCTGTACATGCACATATACAGGCAGAGACAGCAAACGAAAATCTGGTTGAGCACGACGGAGTTTGGATGAAACACACAGTAGAACAAAACTTTGACCTGCCACCTGAGTCGGCTATTTTTGGCACCTCTGAAGCAATGAAGAAGGTCCAGCGCGACTTGGCCATGGTGGCCTCGGCAGACGTACCCGTACTGATTCAAGGCCCCAGCGGCACTGGCAAAGAGATTATTGCCAAGCTCATTCATCGTGCTTCTTCCCTGGCAAAAGGCCCTTATGTAAAGGTCAATTGCCCGGCCATTCCAGATGCTTTGCTGGAAAGCGAACTTTTTGGCTATGAGAAAGGCGCTTTCACCGGCGCTTACACCTCGCGGCCCGGCCTGATTGCCCTGGCCGATGGCGGTACCTTGTTCCTCGATGAAATTGGCGAACTGAGCATGGGCCTTCAGTCCAAGCTTTTGCAGGTTCTCCAGGACGGAAAATTTTCCCGCATCGGCGCGCAGGAAGATACGCGCTCTGAAGCGCGCGTAATCTGCGCCACCAATCGTGACCTGAAACAGGAGATCGCAACCGGCGGCTTCCGCGAAGATTTGTTTTACCGCATTAACGTCGTAAATATCACCATGCCCTCACTGCGTGAAAGAAGCGCGGACATTCCCGAACTGGTCGAATATTTCCGCGCCCATTTCAACATGACCTATAACCGCAAGGCCCAGCCGCTTTCGGCTTCGCTCATGCGGCTTTTGATGGCTTATCACTGGCCAGGCAACATCCGCCAGCTGGAAAATATGATCAAGCGGTACGTGATTCTGGGAACGGAAACCTGCATCAGCGCAGATCTTTCCGAGCCAGTGCCGAACAATTTCGAATTTGAAATTCCGCAGGATGGCCCAGTGCCATTGAAGAAGATTACCAATCAGGCTGTGCGTCGCCTGGAGCGCGAGATCATTCTCAAAGTTCTGCAGATGCACCACTGGAATCGCCGTCGCGCCGCTGAGTCACTCAAGATAAGCTACCGCGCGCTGCTTTACAAAATTCGCGACGCCGGCTTGTCGCCCAATCGGACCAATGTAAAAAGCATGCCCGGTGGGGATGGCAGCATGCTGGCTCAGCAGGATGAACAGGAAGACGGTGGGGGAGCAATGGACTTGATGTCGATTGCCAAGGTAAGCAATGCTTAAAATTGGCGGACAAAGAATTCCTACCAAGACGCTGGTTCTGCTGGCGAGCGAGAGCTTCTTAATCATTCTTGGTCTGGCCCTGGCGACGACGGTGCGTTTTGCCACGTCGCGCTGGGAATATGCCGGTGGACACCCGATCGCGCGTTTCGCCATCGTGGTGCTCATGTGTGAATTTGCCCTGTATTACAACGACTTTTATGACATTGAAGTCATGAAGTCGATGGCCAAGTTGATTATTGGTCTTCTGCAGGCCCTCGGTATCGCATGTATCGGCCTGGCTCTGGTTTACTATCTTGCTCCCGGCGTAAGCCTCGGACGCGGTATTGCCGCGCTGGCCGTTCCAACCATTCTTACTTTGATCTTTGCCTGGCGGCTGCTGCTCGATGCCAAAGGCTTCTTCTTTCTTCGCAGCCCTGAGCGCGTGTTGATCGTCGGCACTGGCGCTACTGGCATCTCGCTGACGCGTGAAATCTGTGACCGCCCTGACCTCAATTTAAAAGTCCTCGGCTTCCTGGATGAAAAAGGCGAGAACATCGGCATGTCATTGGTGAATCCCGGAATCATCGGCGGCCTGGGTGAACTGGAATCACTGGTAAAAGAGAAAAATATTGATCGCGTCGTGCTCTCGTTGAAAGAGCAGCGCGGACGCATGCCATACCGCGAACTTCTGCGCCTTAAGTTTGCCGGCGTAGTAGTGGAAGATGCGCACACCGTTTTTGAAAGAATCAGCGGACGCATTGCTCTCGAAAAGCTTTCACCCAGCTGGCTCATCTTTAATGACGGCTTCCGCAAGAGCAGCTTTTTACGTATGGCCAAGCGCACCATGGATATCATGGCCGCGCTGGTGGCAATCACGCTCACTCTACCAATCATGGGAGCAGTTGCATTGGCCATCATGATTGAAAGCGGCCGGCCGGTACTTTTCAACCAGAAGCGTGTGGGCCTGAACGGCGAGATTTTTGAGATCTTCAAGTTCCGCTCCATGCGCACGGACTCAGAGAAAAACGGCCCCAGCTGGGCCCAAGACGGTGACAGTCGCATTACCCGCGTTGGCGCGTTCATCCGCAAGTATCGCTTTGATGAGCTGCCGCAATTCTTCAATATTCTGCGTGGAACCATGAGCCTCGTGGGACCTCGCCCTGAACAGCCGTATTTCTGCGAAATGCTGGAAACCCAACTCGACTTTTTCTCTCAGCGGCACACCGTGCGGCCGGGATTAACCGGGTGGGCCCAGATCAAGTATCAGTACGGTTCAACCGTGGAAGACGCAAAGAGGAAGCTGGAACTCGACCTCTTTTACATCAAGCACCTTTCCATTTCTTTGGACGTAGCCATCATTTTTGAAACGGTCAAAGTCATTCTTCTGGGCAAGGGCGCAAAGTAGCAAACATTTTTTCCCGCTGCTAGCAGCGGTTGTTGACGGAGAGTGGAGCCAATATGTTTTCGCACAAGAAGTTGATGATCCATATAGTAGCCATCTGCTGCCTGGCCTGGGCTGGCAGCCTGGCCGCACAGACGCAGAGCGCAAGCTTGAAATCGGCAGATGCTGCTTCCGGCGTCGACGCCAAGTCTGCTGACATTGCAAAACCGGCTGAGTCTGCTCCCGCCGGATACATCGTTGGAGACTCTGACGTTCTCCACGTCAACGTATGGAAAGAGCCTGAAGTTTCGCAAACCGTTGTGGTCCGCACAGACGGCAATATTTCACTGCCGCTGATCAATGAAGTAAAAGTGAGCGGACTCACTCCGTTGCAGATTCAAGAGCTGGTTGGCGAAAAGCTCAAGAGCTTTCTCAACAATCCGCAGGTCACGGTCACCGTGGCGGAGATTCACAGCAAGCGCGCCTTTATTACCGGTGAAGTCACGCGGCCCGGCACCTACTCGCTCAACGCTGAAACAACCGTGCTGCAGCTGATCGCCCAGGCTGGCGGCTTTACCCCGTTCGCCAAGAAGGACAGCATCGTGGTCCTCCGCACCGGCGAAGGCAAGCAAATGCGCCTCAAGTTTAAGTACAAGGAAGTGGTCCAGGGAAAAAAGACTGAGCAGAACATTGCTCTACATCCAGGAGATACGGTGGTGGTCCCGTGAAGTTAAGTCCCGTGAATTTAAGCCCCGTGAGGAAAAATCCCATGAAAATCAATCTACTTGCAAAACGGGCCCTCATTTCTCTGTTTGCTTTTGTGCTGCTTGGCTTGTCCTCAGCGCTTGCGCAGAGCACAACTGACAACAGCAATGGCAGTGACAAGTCCGCTGACGCGACCGCGCAGAAGCCTGCCGACAGCAGCAGCAAAGACAAATCGTCTGCCACAAAAGATACGGTTCCAGCTTCAACGGATCCAGCTTCTAATGACCCCTGGTACTCCAACACCAACGGCGCTTACACCGTTTCTCTTGGTACCGGGCAGTTGATTAGCCTGTATCCACAACCTCGCAATGACCAGACGCTTCCCAGCGGCGAATACGTTGAGGGTGAGCAGGCTGTGTCATTGAAGAGCCGCGATTACAAGTACCAATTGCTGTATGGCTTGTCGGCTTCCAGCGTTTATACCAACAGCCTCGGCACAGTGGGCGCGCCCTCGGATGTGGTCTCAACCTCCATCAATCCTTACCTTGCAGCCTTCATGCCGACGCGCACCGGTCGTTATTTGTTGCAGTACTCTTCGGTCATCAATCCGAATGACACTGCCAGTGGCGGTCCGCAGGCATATCATACCGTCACGCTCAGCGGGATGGGCTCACTCAACGACCGCTGGTATTGGACCGCCGAAAGCAGCGGTAGCTACGGATCAGAATCAGCCCGCCTGCAAGGCCCGCTGAGTTTCCTGGTCGTAGATAGCACGCCAGTAGCCGACACTTCTTCGGCTGCCGTCCTGCTGCGCGCCCGCAACGTTGCTTTCTCTGAAAGCACCTTCGGCTTGGGATGGCTCAAGAGCCGTCGCGACAAAATCAGCTTCGCTGTCTCCCACATCTATACAGGAATTGAGGGTGATCCCACCACGGTAGGCTCGTCCGGATCGCACTCCAATGCTTTGGAAGGAAAATTTGATTACGCGCATGCCATGACTCAGCGCGTTGATCTGGTTACCTACGCCGAAGCCGACACCGTCTTGACCGGCCCGGTTTGCAACACATACGGCGGCGGCCTTGGCTTGAGCGTAAGAGCCACGCAGACCGTTACCTTCAATGTGCGCGGCGGCCCGCAAGGCACCACAGCTTCCTGCGGCGCTCCGCTCTCTGCCAACTTCCGCGCGGACGCAGTAAAAAACTTCGCCCATGACAGCAGGGTCTATGCTGCCGTCACGCGCCAGTTCACCACTGTCCCCGGCCTCAACAGCCGCTGGGAAGACGATGCAACCGTAGGCTTTTCCAAAGGCATTCAGCGCCTCACGTTCATCACTGACGCAGGTTACCTGCGCGGCGACGCGGTTTCCTTGGCGCTTCCGGGATATCACGGCTACTACGTCGCTCCGCGCATTCGTTACAAGATCATCAACAGCATGGGCTTCACCGCCGGTTATCGTTCATTCCACGGCGTTGGTGGAGACATTGTGAGCGGCAATCTTAGTTACGCAACGGCTGGCATCGAGTGGTATCCAGCGCCGCTGCATTTCCGGTAAGCCAGGGAGCAGGAGAGGAATCATGAATCAGGCAACAAATAACGGATCAACTGACCAGCTCATGGCTTTTTGGAGCTCTGTGCGCCACTATCGCGGCTGGATCATTCTGGGTACAGTCTTGTTCTCGCTCCTGGGATGCGCCTTCGTGCTTCTCATGCCCGACCGTTACAAGGCTGCGACCACTATCCTGGTCGATCCGCAGAAAGTTTCGGAAAAGTACGTCAGCTCCACCGTGAACTCTGATCCTACGCAGCGTTTGAGCACCATCACGCAGCAGGTGCTCAGTACCACGCGCCTGCAGCAGATCATTGACGATATGCAGCTTTATCCTGAGCTGCGCGGCAAGGTCTCGCGTGAAGAGTTGATCGAACTCATGCGCAAAGACATCACCATTACCGTGAAGCAGGGTTCAGGGACCGGCTTGAGCGCCTTCACCATTGAATATGAAGGCCGCCAGCGGGAGCAGGTAGCGCAAGTGGCCAACCAGCTTGCCTCCAGTTTTATGGAGTGGAACGAGAAAAGCCGTGAACAGCAGGCAGAAGACACCACGGAATTTCTGGCTTCGCAGTTGAAGGAAGCAAAGCAAAATCTTGAAGAGCAGGAATCCCGTTTGAGCGCATTCAAGATGCGCCATCTGGGAGAAATGCCAGAGCAGCAACCGGCGAACATGCAGGCGCTCACGCAACTGCAAGGTCAGTTCCAGGCTGATGCTGACGCGCTGAATCGCCTTGAAGTTGAACGCACGCTTTTGTCGCGCGGTCTGGAGAGCAACAACTCCGGATCAGTCGCCATCAAGACTGCTCCAGTTGTAACGGAGCGCACCAAACTGGAGGATCAGCGTCGCCAACTCAGAGCGCAGCTGCAAGACCTGCAGAGCCGCTACACCAGCCAGCATCCTGAAGTGGTGGACGTAACTGCCCGCTTGCAGCAAGTGGAAGCGCGGTTGAAATCGATGCCGGCTGACGCGCCAATCGTGGCTGAAGTGCAGGATAACTCAGCTGCGTCGGTTCGCTTGCAACTGATCGAACGTGAATCCAAACGCCTCACGGAAGACCAGAAACACATGACCGAGCAGATGGCCTCTTATCGCACCAAGGTGGACGCAGTCCCGGTGCGCGAGCAGGAAATGGCCGAGCTGAACCGCAATTACAGCGTGTCAAAAGAACATTACCAGTCGCTGCTGGATAAAACGTTTTCCGCCGGCATGGCCGCCGATCTGGAGAAAAAACAGCAGGCTGAGCATTTCACCATTCTTGATCTGGCGCAGGTGCCGGAAAAACCGTTTAAACCCAAACGCGCCCTCATGTTTATGGGATCCATTTTCGGTGCGCTGGCTCTTTCACTGGGTCTGGCCTATCTCAAAGACATGATGAGTGATTCGTTCAAGCTTGAACGCGAATTGAAAGCCATGTTGCCCGCCAACGTTCCCCTGCTGGCGGCTGTACCGCTACTCTATGCTGCGTCAGATCGCCGGCGTTCAGTCAGGTTCGCGGTAGTTGCTGTTTTTGTTTCTATCGTAGGTTGTGCTTTGGAAGCCACACTGTATCTGAAGCTGCATCACATTTTGTAAAACGAAAAATCATGCCGCGGCCACCATGAGTGGCCGCGCAAACTTTCTCCCCCCGGACTGGCAAGGCATTTTTCGAGGTTGGTATTCCCATGAGCTCTTTGAAGACACTTTATCGGCACTCGTCTCACTACTTAGGTGGGCGCGTGGCCGTCATGCTCCTGGGATTTATTTCTTTTCCGGTGTTCACGCGGATATTTTCCGTGGCTGATTACGGCACCATCAACCTCATCACTAACACTGTCCTGCTGCTGACAGTGCTTTCCAAGTTCGGCTTTCAGCATTCCGTCCAGCGCTATTATCCGCAGGGTGAATCTGCCACTGGTCCGGATGCGCTGCGCCGCTACTATTCAACTTTGTTTTACAGCACGGCAGCTCTTGCGTTGATCCTGTCTTCTATTTTTATTGCGTCGATTTTCTTCGGAGCAGGAAAAATGTTCGGGGCCGCCGCTGGCGGTACTCTGATGTTGGCTTGCAGCCTGGTAATGATCCGCTCGCTCCGCTCCATGCAGATGAACCTGATGCAGATGGAGAACAAGACCCGGCTGTTCAACGGCATGGACATCATCCAGAAAGCTGCGACCATTGGGCTCTCATGCGCACTGCTTTTCTTCTGGCAGAAAACATTCTTCGCATTTTTTCTGGGAATCGTGATTGTGGAAGGCGTGATCCTGCTGCAATATCTGCCAGTACTGGCGCGGCGCGATCTGCTTTCGCTCAGCATGTTTGACTTTGGCTTCCTGCGCACCGCCGTAGCGTTTTCACTGCCGCTGATGGCCGCAGAAATTTCCTGGGTCGTCCTCGACTCCGGCGACCGCTTTTTTATTCAGCATTACATGGGGCCGCAATCGCTCGGCTTTTATGCCGCTGCTTATGGCATCGCCATCTATCTACAGGACGTAATGATGGCCCCGTTGCAAATGGCGTTGTTCCCCATCTGCATGAAGGTCTGGAACACTGAAGGCAAAAAAGCCACGCAGGATTTTCTGGCCCGCAGCCTTGATCAGTTTGTTCTGGTCGGTGTTGCTGTAGTTTGCGTAGCCATCGTAACCTCGCGTGACGCCATCGTTCTGCTGGCTTCCAAGAAATTCCAGGAAGCGCATACGCTTCTGCCGTTTCTCGTGATTGGCCTGGTGCTTTCTGCTGTAACCATTTATTTCCGGCCAGGATTGCTGATCCACAAGCGCGCCTCCAAAATTGCCGCAGCCACTTTCTACGCCTGCGTTTTAAATATTGTGCTGAATATTATCTTGCTGCCGCGCATTGGCTTGCTGGGCGCGGCCATAGCCACCATGGTCAGTTATTGCGGCATCGTGGTATTTCTCGCCTATCAATCTTTGAGCGTACTGCCTTACAAGATTGAGCTGGCAGCTTTTGCGCGCTATGCCATCGTAGGCGGCGTTACTTCCTGGCTGGTAACGCAGCTGCCGATAGAAACGCCGTTGCTGAGCGCCGTCGCTAAGGGAAGTTTGATTCTTGTTCTCTACGCCGGAGTTCTGTTTGCCATTGATGGTCGCGTGCGTGCTCTCCTGACCGATATATGGACAGCGCTCACTGGCCGTCTGCATACATCCAGCGAACCAGTTTTGAAGCCGATAACCGCCACCACGGAGAGGACCTAACCATGCATTTTGGCTTAGAAGGTTTAGTTCCTCTGGCTCTGTATCTGGGAGCAGTCGTCGCGTTTCTGTTGTCGCTTTTCTGGCGGCCGCAGGCAGGCCTGTATTTTCTGGTGCCGCTGCTTCCGTTGCAGACCATCCGCTACAAGCTGCTGGATATGCCCGCCGGCAACAAGCTGATTGATCTGCTTTTACTGGGCGTTGTGCTGGGTGCGATGTTCAAAGGCGGCTTCCGCTTTGTAAAAACGCCGCTGAACAAGCTGCTCGTCTTCTTTGGCATCTTTTGCTACATACAGCTCTGGCGTGGTGCATTCTTCCTGAACTCAGAGCTGCCTTTCTCCATCAGCGATCCACGTTTTTCCAACTGGAAAAATTACATGGTCATGTTCGTTCTGTTTGCCGTGGTGGTGAGCGTGATCAAAGATGTAAAGCAGATTCAGATTCTCGTCATTCTGATGTGCGTCTCTGTATTTGTGGTGGACAAGGGCTATTACAGCACCATGAGTGATCGTGATCTTTCGCACTTTTCTTACGAAGTGCGTGACGGCGGACTGCTCGGATATGCCGGCGTAAACGGCGTGGCTACATTTGAAGCTGAGTTCATGCTCTTTATCCTGGGGCTGGCTGTCTTCCAAAAGCGCAAGGCGCTCAAATTCGCGCTTTGGGGACTGTTTGCCTTCAGCGGTTATTGCCTGCTGTTTTCCTTCTCGCGTGAAGCCTATGCCGGCATCCTGGTAGGGCTGTTTTTCCTCGGCATATTGAAGCAGCGATGGGTACTCATCGCACTCACTGTTTTCATCCTGAGCTGGCAGAGCGTGGTTCCCACATCAGTGCAGGAACGCGTGCTCATGACCTATGACAAGGATGACCAGCAGCTCGATGCTTCTGCCCAGGACCGCGTCACCATCTGGAATGACGCCATGGTTCTGTTCCATGAGAACCCCGCCATTGGTGCCGGCTTTGACACCTATCAATGGCTGCATCGCGTGGGCATTTATACAGACACGCACAATTATTTTCTGAAAGTCATGGTAGAGATGGGCGTGCTTGGTTTGATCTTCTTTCTCTTTATTCTGGGTAAGATGACCCAGCTCGGAGTAAAGCTATACACCAGCGCTCAGGATCCATTTCTCAAGTCGCTCGGGCTGGGCTTTTTTCTCCTGATGGTGTGCGTGTTTGTGGTCAATTTCTTTGGCGACCGCTGGCTCTATATTGAGGTCAACGGATTCCTGTGGGTCATGATGGCCTGCGTGGTACGCGGACAAATGATCGAAAACGAACGTAAGCAGGAAGCCTTGGAATCAGAGGGTAAAAGTCCTGTGGTTGAGCCACAATGGATGCATGAGCAGGACCTGGCTTTGGTGTAAAAAACATCGCGGCAATAGTGCGAAGGTGAAATAAAAGTTTATGTGTGGAATCTTTGGACAAATCGGGAACTCGCCCGCGGATGAAAAATGTGGGCTGGAACTCCATCATCGCGGGCCGGATGACGGCGGGCTCAAGTATTTTGCTCTGTCGCAGGGCTCGGTATGGATCAGCTTGCAGCATCGTCGGCTCTCTATCATTGATCTGTCATCGGCCGGCCACCAGCCCATGTGCAATGAAGATGAATCCATCTGGATTACCTTCAACGGCGAGATATACAACTTCCAGGAACTGCGCACGCAATTGGTCGCCGCCGGTCATCAATTCCGCTCGCACTCTGATACTGAGGTCATCGTCCACGGATATGAAGAGTGGGGCAATGAAGTTGTAACCAAGCTGCGCGGCATGTTTGCCTTTGCCATATGGGACCAGAAAAATCGCCGCATGCTGCTGGCCACGGACCATCTGGGCAAGAAGCCGCTCTTCTACTCTCACAGCGGTAACAAATTTGTCTTTGCCTCTGAGATCAAAGCCATTCTCAAAGCCGGAGTACCGGCGGAGCTTGATCCGGTGGCGCTGCACGATTACCTGACCTATCTCTATTTCCCATATCCTTCCACGGCTTTTAAGCACGTGCGAAAAATGGGCCCCGGCTCAGCCATGGAAATTCTGGTTGCGCCAGATGGTGAACTGCGCAAGCGCGTCTGGAAATATTGGGACGCAGCCGAGACCGCCGGCAAGCCGCTGCAAATGTCAGACGATGACATGATTGATCGAGCGCGCGAGCTGATGGAAGAATCCGTAAAGCTGCGCATGATCAGTGACGTTCCTCTGGGTCTGTTCCTCAGCGGCGGCCTGGACTCAAGCGCCATCACCGCGTTCGCCTCAAAAAACAGCACCGATCAGGTAAAGACTTTTACCATCGGCTTTGAAAACAACAAATTTTACGATGAGCTTCCGGTCGCCAATCTGGTGGCCAAGAAATTCGGTACTGACCATCACATCCTGCAAGCCGACGAAGCCTGCGCCGAGTACATGACCAAGGTCGTCCGCCACTTTGATGAGCCGTTTGGTAATCCCACGGCGATCCTTGAGCATGTCATCACGCAGCAGATGCGTAAGCATGTGACCGTGGCCATCTCTGGTGACGGCGGTGACGAACTTTTTGGCGGCTACGTGCGCTACGCCGGTGCTTCACTGGCCCGCAAATATCGCCAGTTACCACAGTTCATCACCAAGGGGCTGGTAGCGCGTCTTTCCGGCTTCATGCATGATGCTACTGACGGGCGTCACGGTTTCCGCCGCGTGCGGGAATTTGCGCAGTCCGCATGGCAGGCAGAAGAAGATATGTACATTGACTGGGTCGGCTATTTTTCTGAAGCAGAGAAGCGTGATCTCTACGCTCCCGGCTTTGCCGCCTCCGTCGGTGATCGCAACTCTGGAGATTTCCTCCGCCAGTTCTTCCGCCGGGGCGCGCAGTTGGAACCCACCAGCCGCCTGGGTTATGTAGACGCAGCGTCATTCCTCTGCTGCAACTGTCTGGAATACGCTGATCGCATGTCGATGGCGAATTCCTTGGAAGTGCGCGCGCCGTTTACTGATTACCGTTTGCTCGAATTTGCCATGCAGGTGCCGCAGCGCATGAAAGTCCGCAACATGACCACCAAGTGGATCACCCGTGAAGCCATGCGTGGCATTCTCCCCAATGAAGTGCTAACCAAAAAGAAGATGGGCTTCAATCCGCCGCTGCCCCAGTGGATCAACGGAGAACTGCAGCCGGTGATTAAAGAATTCTTGTCGCCCGCTTCACTCGAGCGTCGTGGGATATTCCTGCCTGAAGCTGTGCAAACGTTGATTCGCGACCACCAGGAAAACCGTCGCGACAACGCCTTGAAGATCTGGGCGCTCCTGATGATTGAAGTCTGGCAGCGCATGTATTTTGACAAGCAGTCAGAAGAATCCGTGATGGAGTCCATAGTGGGCGAAACCAAACGCAAGCCGAGCGTTGCCGTGGGAAACACTGGTAAGCCCAAAGCTGAAGTAATCTGCATTCGGTAGGAGAAGTAGAAAAGAATGTTCGTAGTATTGTTGATGCAATTCGGAAGCAGCACAGTGGGCGTGGCCAAGGTAGTGTTCTGGCTTGCTGCTCTGCTGCTGGTTTATGTGTATGCCGGATACCCGTTGTTGCTTGCGCTGATTGGCCTGTTCGTGCGCAGCCGTCGTCCGGAGCCCGGATATTGCCCGCAGATCTCCGTGTTGATCGCCGCCTATAACGAGGAAGAGGCGATTGCCCGCAAGATCGAGCAGACACTGGCATTGGAATACCCTGCCGACAAGCTCGAAATTCTTGTGCTATCCGATTGTTCCACTGACCGCACTGATGAAATCGTAAGCACGTTCCCTGATAAGCGTGTTCGCCTCGTGAGAATGGCCGAGCGCAAAGGCAAAACCCACGCACAGAATCAGGGAATCAAAGAGGCCACCGGCGAGGTGATCGTATTCTCTGATGCCACGGCCGTTTATCAGTCCAAAGCCCTGCTTTATATGGCGTGCAATTATCAAGATGCCTCAGTTGGCGCGGTGAGCGGGCGCTACCAGTATTTTGATCCTACTGATCAATCCGCCACCGGCCTGGGCAGCATGGCGTTCTGGAACTATGAAAATAGGATCAAGAAGATGCAATCGCGCATTCGCACCATCACTGGCTGCTGCGGATGCATCTATTCGGTGCGCAAGATTGCATACACAGAGCTGCCGGCGGACATCATCAGCGACCTGGTCCAGCCGCTGCAGGCCATCAAAAAAGGCTACAGAGTTGTGTTTGAAGATCGCGCGCTGGCGTATGAAGAAACAACGCAATCTACGGCAGAAGAGTTCTCGATGCGCGTGCGTGTAGTCACGCGGGCCATGCGCGGACTGCTCAGCGTCTCAGACCTGCTCCAGCCCTGGAAGTTTGCCTGGACAGCCTTTCAACTCTGGTCGCACAAAATCATGCGCTGGATGGTCCCGCTCTTCCTGATCGTTCTGCTAGCGGCCAATCTCATGCTGCTGGATATTCCGTTTTACCGGGCGATCCTGGCGCTGCAACTGTTCTTTTATGCCGCGGCAGTTTTGAACATGCTGCTGCCGCTGCACCGGCAGTGGAAGCCGCTCGGTATCCCGCTCTTTTTCTGTACGCTCAATGCCGCGGCGCTGGTGAGCATGGTTGAAATCTGCCGTGGCCGCAAATATGTAACCTGGCAGACTGTGAGGGCCCGGCGATGAAAATTGAATTTCTTACCCAGGAAGATTCGCTTTATATCCTGCCATTTTTTGAAGAATTTTTGCAGAACTACGCCGGTGATTTTGAGATCACACGCATTTCCTGCTGCCGCGCCATGGGCAAACGCTCCAGAGTGCAACTGCTGCAGGAATTGAAATGGCTTTACGGGCTGCCCGGCTTGACCAGGCTGGTCGCACAGGCAGGCGTGGCAAAAGTGCTGGCCAAGCTGCCGCGGAGCCGTGCGTCACAAAAATTTTATTCCATCGAGCAACTGGCCAAGGCGTATGGCATTCCCTACGAATCCGTAGATAATCCAAACGGCGTCGCATTTACTGAGCCGCTGCAGCAGCGTTCGCCAGATCTCTTGATCTCCGTGGCTTGCCCTTACATCCTGAAAGAAAAGCTTCTGGGCATTCCACCGCGCGGCTGCATCAATATCCATCATGCGCCGCTGCCTCGCTACAAAGGCATGATGCCGACGTTCTGGCAGCTCTATCATGGTGAACAGCAGCTGGGCGTGACGATCCATTACATGGCAGCCAAGGTGGATGAAGGTGACGCACTATTGCAGGAATCTTTGCCGGTAACGCCCGGCGAGTCTCTGCATAATCTGATCCGCAAGAGCAAGCGCCACGGCGCGCATTGCATGGCCAAGGTGGTGCGCAGCCTGCAGGCGAATGAAGCCGTGGCAACGCAGATGGACCACGCACAGGGCAGCTATTTTACTTTCCCCAAACGTGAAGAAGCATTAGAGTTTCGTCGACGGGGATTGCGCGCAATCTAACGCCAAAACAAAGATGGCAAGACCATTCACAAGATCGCCGCTACGCGCCCAGGGAAAAATGTTCTGGGCCAGCTTGCTGCGCGTGTCTGGCATGCTTTACCTGGCCAAAAAGTGGGTGCAGCGCCATGGCGCCATTGTCCTCACCTTTCACCGCGTATTGAGCAGCTCTGAGCTGCGGCAGACAGCGTCACTGCCGGGAATGATTGTGAGTGACGGAACGTTTTCCAGCTTCCTAAAATACGCAACCGACACCTGTGAATTCATTGACGTGATGCGCGGTCCGTTGGCGCCCACCGGAAAACTCAAGCTGGCAGTAACGTTCGACGATGGCTGGTCTGACAATGCCGCTGCAGCGTATCCCGCAGCCCGCCAGCACAAGACTCCGATGGTGATTTTTATTGTCCCGGAAAAAACGGGAACTGAATTGCCTTTCTGGCCGGAGCGGACGGCTGCCGCGCTCGATAGCGGGATGTCCACCGATGGTGCTGAGTGCGATGTAAGCTACATTGAGCACGCGATTGAAAAATTAAAAGAGCTGCCGGCCGTTGAACGCGGGCGCCAGATTAGCCAGATGACCGCCTCGCGCACAGCGCTGCATTCATCCGCAGCCGTTGACCGCACCATGACCTGGGAGCAAATTGCTGAACTGCATGCCGGCGGTGTGAGGTTTGGTTCGCACACCAGCACGCATGAAATTCTTACCGTGATTCCCGTGGCCCAGGCGGAACAGGAAATTACTTCGTCGCGCACACAGATTGAGAAAAGTCTGAGTGCACCCTGCTTGCTCTTTTCTTATCCCAACGGAGATTGCTCTGAACCAGTCCGCGGACTGGTGGCAAGGGCGGGATATAAATTTGCTTTTCTCAACCAGTGTCCCGGCGTCTGGACGCGCGCTTGCGATCCTTTCCTGATTCCGCGAGTCAATGTCTGCGAATACCACATGGTGGATTCGAAAGGAAATTTCTCTCCACTCATCTTTGATTATGCCGTGGTTTGGAGCGCTGCCAAAGGGCTTCTGGCGCAAATGTTGTCAGGCAGTTGGAAAAACCTGCAACGCCGCTGGCAGAACTGGCTGGCAAATCCTGAGAAGCCGAGTGAGAAAAAGCAGCTGGAAAAATCTTCCTGATCAAAGAACTTATTCTGAGCGCAACGACTGAGAATTTCTTAGAGCCTACCGCTTGCTATCTCTTTCCGCCAGCAGGTCACGATAAAGACCAATCAAGTTATTGATCATGGTTTCCGCGCTGAAGCGCGTTTGGGCCACAGTCCGTCCGGCGTGGCCTATTTGGATTGCGCGCTCAGGATTGCGCAAGAGAAGGAGCAGCCGCTCGGCGGCCGTGGCATCGTCTTCCACTTCCACCATAAAACCATTTTCGCCTTCGTTGATAGCCTCAGGATTGCCGCCAACGCGCGTTACCACGGAAGGAACGCCGCAGGCCATCGCTTCCAGCAAGGCATTGCAGAAGCCTTCACTGCGGGAGAGCAGACAGAATGCACTACTCATCTTGAGCAGACGAACGGGATCGGCAACAAAACCCAGCAGCTTAACGTTTTTTTCCAGGCCCATGCTGCAAATCATCTCTTTGATCTCTGTCGTATAGTCGCCTTCATACGCGCTGCCGGCGATTAGGAATACAGCGTCTGGCAATTCGCGGCACACGCGCTGGGCAGCGCGAATAAATACGTCAATGCCTTTGACCCGCCGGAAATTGCCCAGGCAGGTTACGATATGCATGGCCCCAGCCCATTCCGCATTTGCAAATGGATTATCCAAGGCTTCTTCAGCGGCAATGTGCTGGAGATCAACGCCGTTGTAAACCACAGAAATTTTTTCTGGCGCAATGCCCTCAGCGTCAATACAAAATCGCTTTACCTCTTCCGAGACTGCCAGCACCCGGTCGGAAAGCCGGTTGACCAAACTGTAGGCAAGTTCGTGTTTGGGTTTTCGCAGAATTCCCATGTCCCGTCGTGAGGAGAGAAGCAGTGCGCCGCTCAGCTTGGCAACCAGGCCGCCCCACAGGTTCGACGTTTCAAAATAAGTCTGAACAATATCCACCTGCTCATCGCGAATCACTTTTCGCAGCGCGCCCGCTGCCTTTAATGCGTCAAGGTGATAAACGCGCTTCCAGGGGAAGACATGGACCGGCACTGAGATGTTTGCGCGAATTTTAGGATCAATGCGGAAAGTACCAATCGAGCAGCGCACCAACTCTGGCGGCAAGAGCTGGACAACTTTTAGAAGATTTGTTTCTCCGCCACCCAGAGATAATAGGTGATCGATGAGAAAGAGTACGTGCGGGCGCGGCATGGCCTCACCAGCAGCAAGCGCACGAGAAGGCGCGTCAGCCTCGGTGGACAACCGACTTTGAGAAGATTCCCAGACCTGTGATGAAAACTGTTGCATACCATCCATAAAAAGATCAGCGCGCCATGCAGCAAGCTGATACCGCGAACTAAAAAGAAGTGCAATTCGTCAGCCATCAAGGGCTTGCTACCCACTTCTGACTTCAATTGTTTAACTCTATTTATATCATTTATTTTCAATGATTTACAGGGAATACGGTGTATTGATTACATATGTCCTGCGGTTCTCCAGTGCTAAAAATTTGGGACTTTCCCCTGCAACGTTTTGCATAGATAAGCAAACTTTGCCTCATATGTGATTGATTCTGTGTGCATAGATTTGGCATCTCTCGTGCATTTATCAAGTGCGATTACAAAAGTCATCAGCGCGTAAAGTTTAACCCTTCCGGGAGCGCGCTGAGACATTGCAACCAGCGACTTGGACGGATGGGGAGCACAGTGAAAAAAATTACATACTTTATCGTCGGCATTTTCTTTTTTGTTATCTCCGGGAGCGCGTTCTCAGGGGCTCAGGCATTCCATAATGTGATCACTGATCACGCACAGCTTTTTGAGTCATTTCCTGAATCCGGATGGCTCATCCTCCTGGGCTCACTTTTGATCTTCAGCGCCACCATTCTGCGCCGCAGACGGGCTGCTCGCGCTGCGCGCTAGTTTCTAGCGCACTCACTTTTCCTTCTGTTGGTTCCAAACCTAAAAAATTAAGCCCTCCGCAAGGAGGGCCTTTTTGTTTTTGTCCTAACATTCACTAGCTTACGTCAGCTTTTGCAGCGGCCGAGTAGCGATAGTATCCATTGTCCGCTGGCTCTTCAGCTGCGTTGAAAACCACGCCTGCCATTTTGCGGGGATCCACCTGCGCCAGCACCTTGGTCAGTGATTCTTTGGCTGTCTTGCGGGCACGGGCAACTACCATTACGCTCTCACAACGGGCGGCAATCAGTTCAAAGTCGGCCAGGTTCAGCGCCGGCGGCGAATCAACCAGCACCAGCCGGAATGATTCGGCTGCCCAGCCCATGAACTCTTTCCAGCGCTGTCCGGAGAAAAGTTCTGAAGGCGAAGTCGTGGTCTCGCCGGCGGGCAGAAGGTAAAGATTGGGAACGTCAGTGCGCAGTATCGCAGACTGATACGAGCCGCCGTTCTCTAGAATCTCAGCCAGCCCAGGTGAGTCAGGATCGCCAGCCAGATTCGAGAGTCCGCGCGTGCGCAGATCGGCATCGACCAACAGTACCGGCCAGTTTTCAATCTTGGCATAGCACAGCGCCAGGTTGAACGTGGTGAGCGTCTTGCCTTCACCTTGCGTGGAACCAGTCACCACCAGTGAGCGTGCGCCATTGCGTGTCTGCTGCTTGACCAGGCGAGTGCGCAGCGTGCGATAAGCCTCCACCGCTGATTGCATCGTCGGGTTATATTGCGACACCAGGAAAGATCTCTCTTCCGTGCGCGGCAGGCGAATGCTGCGGCAGTTTTCCAGGCGTGCGGCGACAACCTCAGAAGCCGCCACATGCGACTCCTTGAGCGGGTTCATCAGCTGGCTCAGGTCCAACTCTCCGGAGTGCGAGACAGAAGAGCCGTTACTCTCCATGCTTTGCTTGAGTGAGCCAACAAGCTCTTGAATATCCACGTTGGCCGTTGTGGGAACGGGGCTGCTGGTGTGCGTGCTGCGTGTTTCGTTAAAAAATTTGCTCATCCGTCGTTATCCTGTCTGGATTCGTTAGAACCTGGGGCCTATGTTTCTAGTAACTCAAGAACCTGTTTGTGCCAGCCCAATCATTGGGCCGGGGGTGTTTTCCGTCGTTCCGGAAGAAAGCTGGATCATTCCCATTTCTTCAGCGGCTTCAAGCACACAGTCGCCATCAATTTTTTTCGATTGACGCCGGAAGCCCAGCGTAAGAGCGTGGTCGCACAATGAGTTGATCAACCGCGGAACGCCCTGCGTTAAGCGATGAATCTCTTCCAAAGCTGGCGTTGTAAATGGGCTGTCGCCACGCAGTCCGGCAACATGCAGCCGCTCTGCGATATATGCCCTGGATTCCGTCAAGGTAAGCGGGCGAAGTTTTGTGACTACGGAAATGCGTTGCTTCAAAGCTGCCAGCTCAGGCTTCATCAACAAGGGCAGAAGCTCAGGCTGTCCGCTCAAAATAATCTGGAGTACGTTCACCGGATAGTTGTCCAGGTTCATCAGCAGGCGAACTTCTTCAATCAGCTCTGGAGGCATCAGGTGCGCTTCGTCAATAATGATCACCACGGCGCTGTTGTTCTTGTGTGACGCCATCAGCAATTCATGCAATCCCCGCAGGCGGGCAGGCTTGGTGGCCGCGGAAGCGCGAATCTCAAGCTCGTCAAATAAGGATTCAAACAACTCATCCGCCGTGAGCGTGGGATTTACCACAAAGGCAGAGCGCAACGGACGCTCCCGCGTGGCTTCATGCGAGAGTATGTGCTGCAGGCAATAAAGCAGGGTCGTCTTGCCGGTGCCGATAGGGCCAATAGCAACCTGTAGGCCTTTGCGCCCGGCAACGCCTTCTACCATGGCGCGCAGAGCATTCCTGTGCGGCTCAGCCAAGTGCAGAAAACGGGGATCCGGCGTAAGCCGGAAAGGATCTTGTTTTAAGCCATAAAAACTTGAGTACATTTATAACCTTTGGGGA
>DASXZE010000091.1:0-2728 GCA_036502105.1 Candidatus Angelobacter sp.
AAACACCGCGAGTAGTAGAGATCGCCAATCACGATCCGCGCCTGCTCGGTGATCTTGGCGATATCGCGCGTGGACATGCCTACTGTAGAAATCGGAGCTCCAACCACCATTTGGACTGGTCCTGGCTTAATGTGAAATGAATTCATCTTGAGCATCTCATAAGTGCCAATCAGGACAATTGGAACCACATCTACCTGCGCTTTCACCGCCGCATAAAATGCGCCGCCCATAAAAGATTGCAGCTGGCCATCGGCAGAGCGCCCGCCCTCGGGAAAAATGACCAGCGAATTGCCCTTCCTGATGGCTGCCACCGCCAGGTTCAAGCTTCGTACTGAAGCTTTCGGATTGTCTAACACCACCGGAATCTGTCCGGAACGACGTAGATGCCAACCCATAAATGGATAACGGAATAGCTCCTTCTTGGCAAGGATCCTGAACTGAAATGGCAGGTAGGTATACAACACGGGAATATCGAACGCCGAAAGATGATTTACGACATACACTTGCGGCTTTGAGATATTAATCCGGTCCAGGCCTTCAACTTGCACCTTGGCTCCCACAGTCCAGAGAATCATCCGCGACCACAGTCGTGCGATATTTTGCTGGCGTTCACCGCTTGGATCAAACAGGGAGACAATCAGAGAAACGGAGCCCAGAATGAGGGTGTAGAGCCAGACAAGCGGAGTCCATACAAAATAAGAACGCAAGCGGGACCCCGTATGGCGAATACCGCCGGTTACTTCCTGCGTCTTGATGTCTGCTTGCGTGGTCTCTGGCACGGATCAAACACCCTGCCGAACTGGCTTACGGGCAAGAATGCCCAGCGCTTCACCCACAATATAAATGGAGCCCGTAATCACGATCACGCCTCCGCTTCTAGCCAGAGCGCGGGCGCGTTCCAGCGCTTCCGGGACGGAGTTTGCCTGCAGTATCTCAGTTTGTGTGCGCGCTCCCAGCTCGGCTATTTGCTGCGGAGAAGCCGCACGTGGATTCTCCGCATGCGTGGCGACAACACGATCAGCCAAGGGGAAAATGATATCGGCAATCTCGCCAATGGCCTTGTCCCGCATTGCCCCGAAGATAAACGTGAGCGGACGTCCTTCATAAAACGTGGAAAGAGCGGAGCGCAGCGCCCACGCGCCGGCAGGATTATGCGCCACGTCAAGCACAATTTCAGGAAAGCCATCTGACGGAGCAATCACCTGAAATCTGGCAGGCCAACTGGTTGAACGAATGCCCTGCTCAATATCTTCTGCCGAAACATGAAAGCCTAATTTATTGATTTCCTCGGATGCGGTAATGGCCAGAGCCAAGTTGCGTAGCTGGTGCCGGCCCGCGAGAGGGAAATCAACTTTGATTTCTTTCTTCATAACCGCCAGAGTGAATTGGTTATGGACCACCGCGCTCTGGTTCATATCATCATCAGCAACGGGAGTCATGGAAGGCATATGTTTGACAGCGCTTACAGCGCGGGCGTCGCGAGCCATGATTTCTTTCCCCAGCGTCTCATTCACAACTGGATGTTGCGGCAGCAGAACGACAATTCCCTTTGGGCGGAGAATACCGGCCTTTTCGCGCGCGATTTCCGGCAGAGTATTACCAAGAAAATTCTGATGATCAAAATCAATATCGGTAATCACGGAGATCAAAGGATCAACAATATTCGTAGCATCCAGCCGGCCGCCGAGACCTACTTCAAGTACCGCCAGATCGACTCCAGCACTGGCAAAGTATTCAAAAGCCATGGCGGTAAGCATTTCAAAAAAGCTGGCATGCCACGGCAGCTCGCCGCGCTCTACCAGTTGGTGCGCGCAGCCTTCAACGCGGTCATAGATTACCGCAAATTCGGCGTCGCTGATTGGTTCTTGATTGATCTGAATGCGTTCATTCACGCGCAGCAGGTGGGGCGACGTATAAAGGCCGGTGCGATAGCCAGCGGTCTGCACAATGCTGGCCAGCGTCGCGGCAGTGGAGCCTTTGCCGTTTGTGCCCGCGATCAGCACGCTCTGCAGCTTACGCTGAGGATTGCCCAACGCTTCAGCCAGACGCCGCATGTGCGCGAGATCAAACTTGCGATTCGAAGCAAGCTCATGGCCCAGTGCCAGCAGATTATTTACGGCAGATTCGTAAGTAGCGGACACAGCTCAGGCTGCCTTTGGAGCCATGAAATCGAGAGCGCGAGCAATGTATGACTTCATGTCCTTGCGATGAACAACGGAGTCCAGCATTCCATGTTGCAGCAGAAACTCGCTGGTCTGGAACCCTTCTGGCAATTTCTGCCGGATGGTCAGCTCAATCACGCGTGGTCCGGCAAAACCGATCAGCGCGCCAGGCTCGGCAATATTGAGGTCGCCCAGCATAGCGTAGGAGGCCGATACGCCGCCGGTAGTAGGGTCGGTGAGCACGGAAATATAGGGCACCCGGGCAGTATCCAGACGGGCCAGGGCAGCGGAGATTTTGGCCATCTGCATCAGGCTAATCACCCCTTCCTGCATGCGCGCGCCGGAAGAGGCTGATACTACTATGATTGGCTTCTGTTCACGGCGCGCACGTTCGATGGAGCGCGTAATTATCTCTCCCACGACCACGCCCATGCTGCCGCCGATAAAGCCGAATTCCATTACATTGAGAATCACTGGCCGGCCATTCAGTTTTCCCGTAGCCGCAATCAAGGCATCCTTTAAGCCCGTCTTCTGCTGTCCTTCCTGTAACCGTCGCTTATAGGGCC
>DASXZE010000092.1:0-3572 GCA_036502105.1 Candidatus Angelobacter sp.
TTTAGCTAAAAGCCAAAAGCTAAGAGCCAAAGGCTAATCGCTAATCGCCATTTGCTAATTGCCAGCTGCGGTTCGCTCAAATGCCCGCACCAACCACCTAAATACTAATTACTAAATACTAACTACTGCTCCGAATACGCCTCATCCAGCAACTCCATCACATGCTTTACCGGAGTCTTCAGCCCATTCTTTTCCATACCAGCGCGCAGCTGGATCATGCAGCCCACATTCGCCGTCGCCAGCATGTCAGCCGTCACGGAAGTTACGTCTTCCATCTTCTTTTCCAGAATCTGCATGGAGAGTTCATTCTGTATCACGTTATAAACTCCGGCGCTGCCGCAGCACTGGTCAGGATGCGGCAATTCCACCAGCTCGCATCCAATCGCCGTAAGCAGTTCGCGCGGCTGCGTGCGGATTCTCTGCGCATTGGCCAGATGGCACGGATCTTGATAAGCCACGCGCTGCCCGATCTTCTTTTTCGGCGCACGCAGCCCAATGCCTGCCAGGTATTCCGTTACATCGCGCATCTTGGCTTTGAATTCTTTGGCGCGTCCCAGGTACGCGGCGTCATGTTCCAGCAGATCGTCATACTCTTTCATGTTTGATCCGCAGCCGGCGGCGTTGGTCACAATCGCGTCATACTCGCCGCCCAGAAAAATGTCGATGTTATGCCGCGCCAGCGCTCGCGCCTCATCGCGCAATCCGGCATGGGCATGCAGCGCGCCGCAGCAGCCCTGCCCTTCGGGAATATGGACTTCAATTCCATTCTGCGTCAGCACATTTACTGTCGCGCGGTTCAGGTGTGAGAACGCGACGTTATTAATGCATCCGGCCACAAACGCCACCTTGCCACGCTTCTCGCCCACCGCAGGAAATACCTTGCCAATCTGGTCAAAGAAAAATTCATCATCAATCTGCGGCGAGAGCCGGTCCAGATCAGCCACGCCCATCAGCTTCAGCACGCCTGATTTACGAACCAGTGTCTGCAAGCCCGACTTCTGATACATCCGCATGCCACCCGCAACCAACTGCAGCATCTTGAAGTTGGGAATCACCTTCTTATAAAAGAAGCTGCGGAGTGTGCGCTGGATGAATGGCCGCTTGTAGCCCATTTCAATCTGCGCGCGCGCTCGCTCCACAATGCGCCCATATTTCACGCCAGAAGGGCACGCAATTTCGCAGGCCACACAGCCCAGGCAACGGTCAATGTGCTCCACAAATGTATCGCCCAGCGGCATCTTGCCTTCGTTCACTTGCAGCACTTGATAGATGCGGCCGCGCGGAGAGTCCATCTCATTGCCCAGGACTTTATATGTGGGGCAATGATTCAGGCACAGCCCACAATGCACGCACGCAGAGAGCAGCTCCCACGTCGGCGCGTCACCACCTGCGCCCACCGGTGGCTTCAAATACGGATCATGCACGTGCGGCCCATCGAGCGGCAGATTGGCCTGCGAATTGGTGCCTGTTTCAAAGCCAGTGCTCTCAGACAATGAATCTTCCCCTGTTCAGAATATTTTTCGGATCAATGGCTCGCTTCACCGCGCGCATCATCTTCACGTCCGTCGGCGTGGTGCCCCACACGTCAAAATGGTTCTTCGCTTCCTTAGGACACTGCGCCACCTCGGCCGACGAGCCGGCTGGCAGCATCCCGCGAAACGCTGAAACGCAGTTCGCATACTGCATGGCCGAAGGTGGATCGACAGACAAAGGCATGAACGCCATTACCAGATTGCCCGTAGCGGCCCTGCCCACAGCGGCCGGAATCAGGTTGTAATCCGGCGCAGCCTTTTCAAAAGCCTGCATTGCCGGGCCCACGCCTTGGATGGCCAGATGCGTATAAATCACCATGGCGTTTCTGTGCCGCGCCAGCACGCTTTGTTCAAAGTGTGAAATCCAGCTCCAGAGCTGATTTTCCGCCGCGCCTTCCAGCGTGCGCGTAACCGCGCCGCCAAGTTCGCGCGCGTAACGCGCCAGCACGTTGTCGCTGCCCACCGCGCGCAAAACAATCTGCCACTCGACCGCTGGTAATGACAATGGTTGTTCCGGCGAATAATCATCCGGATCATGCACCTCGCCGGCATCGCGCAGATACTCGCTTGCCCGAGGAGAAATAATTTCCATGCACATCGGCGTCAGTGGCGACTGAAACAGCCACGTGCGGAACTGCATCGCATCGTCCAGCGAACCGAACGAGCATACAAAGGTCCGCGTCTGCCGTGGGCTGGGGAAAACTTTAAAGTTCGCCCGCGTCACCACCGCCAGCGATCCATAGCTGCCGTTCAGCAGCTTCATCAGGTCGTAGCCAGCCACGTTTTTTACCACGCGGCCGCCGCCTTTCACTACCTTGCCGTCCGTAGTCACAAACTGGACGCCAATACAGAAATCGCGCATATGGCCAAACGTTGATTTCAGCGGTCCGGCAGCGCCTGTGGCCAGCAAGCCGCCGATGGTCGCATGCTCCAGGCTCGCGGCATCACACGGCACCCACTGGTGGTGCTCATTTAATTTGCGCTGCATCGCGGCAAACGGCATGCCGGCCTGCACCGCAATGGTCAGGTCGCCCGGATCATATTCTTCAATCTTGTTCATGCGCGTGGTGCTGAGCAGTATGTCCACGCGCTCCGGCACACCGCCAATCTGCTGCTTGGTCAGGCCTCCCGCAGGCGCGACGACTAAATCGCGCTCACTCGCCAGCCGCAACACTGCAGCCACTTCTTCGGGCGTGCCAGGAAAAACCACCACCGACGGCGCCACGCCGTTAATGTCAAAGCCTCGCAGATCGTGGGTAATATGCGTTTCACCCACAATCGCCGCCAGGTCACCATCTACATAAGCTGGGCTCACCACCGAACTCATGCCAGAACTCCCTCCACCGGCTCAACCTTGGCTTTGGGCAGCGGCCCGGTAATCTCGCGGCAGAAATGCAGCTCAGGAATCATCTTCTGCGGATTCAAAATCGAATCAGGATTAAACGCATTGCGCAGCCGGATCATTACTTCCAGATCGTCCTCGGTAAACATGGCCGTCATCAGCCCCATTTTTTCCAGCCCCACGCCGTGTTCGCCCGTAATCGACCCGCCAAACTTCAGGCAGCACGCCATAATCTCCTTGGCTGCGGCATGGGCCTTCTCCACCTGCTTGGGATCGCGATTGTTAAACAGAATCAGCGGATGCAGGTTGCCATCGCCCGCGTGAAACACATTGCCGATAATCAGATCGTATTTCTTGCTGATCCGCTCAATCTCCGCCAGTGTGTACGGGACCTTCGTCCGGGGAATCACGCCATCCTGCGTGTAATAAGAGGGAGAGATGCGTCCCACGGATCCGAACGCAGTCTTGCGCCCCAGCCAGAGAAGCTGCCGCTGTTTTTCATCTTTCGCGTGGCGGACTTCGCGTGCCTTCTGCTGCAGGCAAACTTCGCTTACGGTCTTGGCCTGTTCTTCCACCACTTCGCGCATGCCCTCAAGTTCAATCAGCAACACCGCCGCCGCGTCCTCTGGATAGCCCGCATGCACATTCGCCTCAACGCAGCGGACCATCCATCCATCCAGCATCTCCAGCGCCGCCGG
>DASXZE010000093.1:0-8593 GCA_036502105.1 Candidatus Angelobacter sp.
AAGTCGCACACTTTGGGCGTGCTAGTCCCAGACATCGGAAATCCATTTGTAACCGAGGTCATCCGCGGAGCGGAAGATGCAGCCTTTGCGGCCGGCTACCACATTTTACTTTGCAG
Organism: Candidatus Angelobacter sp.; assembly: GCA_036502105.1. Classification (GTDB taxonomy): domain Bacteria; phylum Acidobacteriota; class Terriglobia; order Terriglobales; family Acidobacteriaceae; genus Angelobacter. The sequence continues at coordinate 117 of DASXZE010000093.1, forward strand.
TAGCTATCTGGATGCGACACGAGAAGTCCAGTACATGCGTTCGCTTTTTGATAAACGTGTGGAGGGAATTCTTATGCATTCTGTTCAGACCCTGAGCAAGACTGAAATCAAAGAGCTCGTTGGTTCTGGCATTCCGGTCGTTCTGCTTTGCCGACCGCCCAGCGCTTCCACTTTTTCAGGAGTGTGTGTGAATCATTTCGAAGGCGGAATGTTGGCAGGGGAACATCTGATCGAGTTGGGGCATCGAAAAATTGCTGTTTTGAGTGGCCCACGCGACCACGGCAACTTTGTTGAACAGACCAAAGGGTTCGTAAAGGCAACTACATCAGGTAGTCAAAACGTGACGCCGATTATATTGCACGGTTCTCCCAGCTTTGAGGGAGGATATCAGATGGCGAAGAAGCTGCTAGCGCAGGATCACGAAGTCACCGCTATTTTTGCCGCGAATGACGTGACCGCCTTTGGCGTAGCGCGTGCCCTGTTTGAAGCAGGGCTAAGTATTCCCGAAGACATATCGTTGATCGGTTTCAACAATGTCGAATTGGCGAATGTTGTTCGACCGCCTTTGACCACAATCCATCAACCCAAATATGAAATGGGCCAAGCCGCTGTCGAAATTCTGTTGGGACTTGCTAAAAGTGGCTGCCATGGAGTCCCGGAGCAGAGAGAATTTGGAGTGCGGCTCGTAAAACGAAGCTCTACGAGTGCACCTCCTCCCAAAAAAGGTAGATGATTATCAAGGTTTGCTCTGGCGAAAAGGAGGCGGATAGTCTAGGGTGCGTGGGGATACAAAGAAGCAAGGGCTGAGACTGCAGCAGGGGAAATCGGTAACCACCTCAACCCCGAAGTTTGAGGCACTCACTCGAGCGACACTCATCGCAAATCTGCCGGTCAAGCCGCAAACTCGAACAGTGACGTTGGGTTTTGTGCTTCCTTGGTGTTAAGTTTCTGCATCCATCCAAGTGCGGGCGAACACAGAGATGAGCGGGCGGCGTCCCATGGGCAGGGCGCGGTAATCCCAGATGCATCCGTGCCTTTGAGAAACCGGGGCAACTAGTGAAATATGCGGCTCGCCGTGACAGTCAACGAGGAGGCTCTAAGAAATTTGGTCGTCCTATAATAACTCCTTCTACTTTATGGGTCCAAGTCGATACCTTCTGTCACTGCGATCGCATTTGTACCGGTTAGATGAATTATGGCTGACCGTCTAAATTATCCTCTTCAAGAAAACCTGCGCACGAGATGCGGCAGTGTAGTTTTTGGAAGCGTCCTCTACCAACCCGGCGGTGTTTGCGGACCGCGAATGCAGCATGATTATCAACTTGTCATCATTCACAAGGGCTCTCTCCATCTCAAGCTGGACCAGGAAATCATTCAAGTACCAGAAGGATACGGAGTTCTTTTAACACCAGGCCATCACGAGCATTTTATCTTTGCGACTGACACCGAGACATATCATAGCTGGTGTGCGATTGAGCCAAATGCTGTGCCAGTGGCATTACGCAACCAGTTCAAAAGGCTTCGTGGTCCTATCCACTTTCTTGGCAGAATGGCCATACTCCTCGACGTGGGAAGAAAAGCTTCATTGTCATTAAAGGATCAAGATGAAGCGCTGGGAAGCGCTTTTTTTCTTGGACTGGCACTGGCGATTATGTGTGACTTTGCAGTAACCGTTCGCAAAGGCTGCTTTATTGCTAATTCTACCGATGCCGTTCTTTCTCGAATGGATCATTTCATCGCGAGTCAATACGCAAAACATCTTAGTCTTGATGATATCGCGCGCGCGTCTGGCGCGTCGCGGCAATATTTACTCAAGCTTTGCCGGATAAACAAGAAGCCGACACCCATGCGGCAGCTCTATAATAAAAGGCTTGGAACTGCCGCTGATCTGCTACTGCATACAGGATTTTCCGTAGGTGAAATTGCAGATCGATGCGGCTTTGTGAACGTTTTCCACTTTTCCCGAAAATTCAAGGAAACATATCGCTGCAGTCCATTGGCCTGGCGTAATTCATTTTGGGAAAAGAGGTAATTAATTCTTAGAGTGTGTTTCATAAGGAGGCACAGCCTCACGCTGGAGACTTCTGCGTGAGGCGCGTGGTTTGATGGACTTCTTGCATGAGCAAGAAGGGATGGTATTGGTCGACGGTGGCGGTCTTCCGTTAGGAGTCCGGCTGGAAAATTGCATCTCCGGGAGAAGTTACGCTTGCGGAAGCTACGCTCGCCGTGACAGCGACTATCATGAATATCCAGAGTTTCCCCTGTAAGCATCTGAGAATAATCTCATGGGGAGCTGCAACGCCGCCAAGGAAAAACTTGACAAATTGGAACCTGTAAGGCTAGGATCACAATCGCTTGCAACGATGAGGGGTCCAATGATATCCGCTACTGCGATGCCTACTGAACCAGCAGCCAAAGAGAGTCCCGCCTACGTCTAGCAATTATGTCCCATCGAAATCTATGAACATGGTTGGACTACGATCATCTCGGGGTTGGCTGACTTCAACTGTTCCTTCTTCCCGGCCCCAAAGTGCTGATTGCAGCTCATCTACTCATAATTTCTGAGAAAACGAGGTGAACCGAATGAAATTAAGGCTTGTTCGGCATCTTTGGGGTGTTGATATATCGAGAGGATTGTCCCCGTATATTGCACCTTGGCGGGAGAATGGCTATGAATTACTAGAAGTTTCCTTGCGGCGTTTGCCAGATCCAGCCATATTTCTAAAGATCCTTCAGAACGAGGGTTTTGCCTGGATACCTCAGGTATTCAGCAATATGTTTGCTGGCGGTGGCAGTGTGCAACAACACCTACTCTCTTTGCGGGAACAAGTCGAAGAATGCTTAGATGCATCCCCTCTATTTATTAACGCACATAGTGGATCAGATGCATGGACAACGGCCGAGGCAGAGGACTTTTACGGCCTTGTGACGGAGATGGAAGGAGAATTGGGCGTGAACATTTCCCATGAGACGCACCGGTCCCGCTATTTTGGCAATCCTTGGAATACAAAACACATTTTGGATCGCTTCCCTCACTTGCAGTTGACCTGCGACTTCAGCCACTGGGTATGTGTTGCCGAAAGGCTTCTACAAGACTGCACGGAGATTCTGAACCAGGTGGCCGACCATTGCCTGCATATCCATGCGCGGGTTGGATACGAAGAAGGGCCTCAGGTTCCAGATCCCCGGGCGCCAGAATGGGCAGAACACCTGCGAGTTCATGAAACTTGGTGGGAAATGGTGTGGAGTGCGCAGCGGAAGAGATCATTTCAAACCAGCACACTGACTCCCGAATTTGGTCCGCCTCTCTACATGCAGATAATGCCCTACACACAGAAACCGCTTGCTAATCTAACAGAAATCTGCGACTGGATGGCGCTGCGTCAAGCAAATCGATTTCGAGCGATGAATGCTTAAACTGATTCTCTTCAGAAGAGATGATCTCTATAGGACAGCAATCGTCACGGTGGCGGACACGATTCTGGATGAGACGGGCAAAAGGGTACTGCGGCACGTTGGAACTGCGGGATTCCGATGACACTGACCGGAGTGTCGGTTTCTACGCATGGTTTCTCCGTCTTGAAGACTCACGCGAGATAAAAGTTTGAGCTTTTCAGGCATAGTTCATCGCACTGTGCTTCAGTATCGTTAAGGAAATTGTGGGAGGTTCTACGATTCAAGCTGCTTCTAGAAGAGGGGATACAATGCCGATTACACCGCGCGACTATAGCCTCATCGGTCGGGATACCAAGCTCGCGGAAGAAAACGGCTTGGCCTCCGCCGAGTGGTACAGTTGCCCGATTACCCGTAAACAGCTAAAAGAATTGATGAAACGCTCCGACGGTCAAGCGATTAGAGATACCACTATCTGGTTCATAGCGTTGGGTCTTTCGGCGGCAGGCGGTTACTTGTTCTGGGGCCGTTGGTTTTGTGTTCCATTTTTCGGGATTTACGGGGTGCTTTATGGGTCCGCATCTGATTCTCGCTGGCACGAGTGCGGACACGGCACGGCATTCAAGACGCGTTGGCTGAATGATTTAGTCTATCACATTGCTTGCTTCATGATTTTGCACGAGCCGGTCATCTGGCGTTGGAGCCACTCGCGCCATCATACCGATACCATCATCGTCGGTCGTGACCCAGAGATCACATCTCCACGCCCACCGGATGTTGTCGGTATGGTTCTCAATCTTTTCGCCCTTAAATCGGGCGCCAAGGCATTTGGAAAGCTACTTTTGCATTCGATCGGTGAACTGAATGCGGAGGAAAAGACTTTCGTGCCGGAGATCGAGCAACACAAGGTCTACATGGTCGCGAGGCTCTACGTCACGATTTTTGTGGCGGTCGTTCTCTGGTGCATAGCCAGTCGCAGCATTTTGCCCGCGATGTTCATAGGATTACCAACATTTTATGGTGCATGGCTGAAAATGATCCTCGGACTTACCCAACATGCCGGCCTTGACGAAGATGTGCTGGATCATCGGCTGAATAGCCGTACTGTCTACTTGAACCCTATATTGCGCTTCATGTACTGGAATATGAACTACCACGTCGAGCACCACATGTTTCCAATGGTTCCCTATCACGCATTACCAAAACTGCACGAGGCGGTTAAAGACGATTGTCCGGAGCCTTATAACGGACTTTTGGCGGCCTATCTAGAAATCGTCCCGGCCCTTATCAAACAGGTCAAAGACCCACAATATTTTGTGAAGCGTAAGCTCCCAAGCCGTGCGATACCCACGCCTGATTTGCCTAATGGAACCGTTCCAGTGATGAGGTGATTAAATAGTTCAATGACTACCCCTGGTGCAGATGCGAACAATGCAGGATGGATCGTCGCGTGCCATATAGACGAAATTGAAAGGGAAGATGTGATTCGTTTCGATCACGCTGGACAAACCTTTGCAATCTACCGGGCATCCGAAGACATTTATTACGCTACAGATGGCCTTTGTACTCACGAGCAGGTCCATCTTGCTAATGGATTGGTGATAGGCCACATTATTGAATGTCCAAAGCACAACGGCCGTTTTGATTATCGTACCGGACAAGCAAAAGGCGCACCGGCTTGTGTTGATCTTTGCGTTTACCCTGTGAGGGTTGATGCTGGAAAGGTTCTGATTAACATCGACTACGAATCTGCTGATGAGGCCTAGCCCAGTGAGACACGGAATAGTTATTGTTGGGGCCGGAGAAGCGGGTGCGCGTGCTGCTGTGTCTCTCCGGGAAAACGGATGGGGTGGGACGATCACTCTAATCGGGGCTGAAGTACATCCGCCTTACGAGCGGCCACCATTATCCAAAGTCTTGCTAACTGCAGAAGATCAACCGGCTGCGCCCCTGATCCTGAAAAACGGACAGATCAAGGATTATGCAATCAAGCTGCGCTGCGGCTCGCCTGTTACAAGAATCGACCGATCTCACCATCTTGTGAGTCTCCATAATGGCGACGTGTTTGCATATGATCGGCTGCTTCTTGCAACTGGCTCAACGTCACGGCAGTTAAACACTCCTGGCGTGAGAGCAAGCAATGTTCATTATCTCCGTACCTTAGGCGAGGGCTTGGCGCTCCGCTCCAAGTTGCGTCCGGGAAGCAAATTGATTATCGTAGGCGGCGGTTTTATTGGTCTCGAAATCGCGGCAAGCGCACGCGATCGCGGAGTAGATGTGACTCTTCTTGAATGCGCTCCGCGTCTTCTGGCGCGCGGTGTGCCGGCAGAGATCGCAAACGCGATCGAGCGGCGCCATCGATCGGCGGGCGTGAAGCTTGAATTTGACGTCGCGCTACGCGTGATCAAAAGCGAAAGTGGCCGGCATAGGGTTGAGTTTTCAAGTGGTGGCGAAATCGGGAGAATCGAGGGCGACTGTATTGTCGCCGGCATCGGGGCAATACCAGACACCGAGCTCGCTGCGCGGAGTGGACTGGCTGTGGAGAATGGCGTGAAGGTCGACGCGGAATTTCACACCAGTGATCCCGACATTTTTGCGGTTGGTGACTGCTGCTCATTCCCACACGCCCTTTATGGTGGCCGACGCATCAGACTAGAGTCGTGGCGCAACGCTCAGGAGCAAGGAACTCTTGTTGCACGCAACATGCTTGGCGCCCATGAGAGCTATCAGGCGGTGCCATGGTTCTGGTCAGATCAATACGAACTCACTGTGCAGGTTGCCGGTCTTTTTAGCGAAGGAGATGAGACCATCGTGCGCAAACTCGGAGATGCACAACTCTACTTCCATTTGGATGGGGGTGGCCGTCTCGTAGCCGCGAGCGGGTTCGGGCTGAATTCGGCGATTGCAAAGGACATTCGTTTTGCGGAAAGACTGGTAGCTGAGCGTGCAATGCCTGATCGATTAATGCTTGGTTCGCCCAATGTGCGGCTTAGATCGCTGCTCGCTTCTTACTAAGGTCCAGGAATCTTGTATAACAGAAAACCATTCGTGTACGCTTCCGCCTTTGCAAAGACGTTGGCGTATCTGCCTATGTGAAGACCATCGACCAGTTCGAGTTCGGCTTCTTCCAGCCCTCCATCGATGAGCATTGCGATTGCGGACTACACACTCTGCGCTTTTACCGATTTGTGCCGGTCGAAACAGAAGGCGGAACTCAGCGAGGTAGCACAAACGAACCACGCAGGCCGAACTTCGCAACCTTCTTTCGGCTTAGTTTCCAGGTGCAGGTCAATTGTCGGAGAACTCTCGCTCTGGCTGGGCTAATCGAAGGATGCAGCTCACTTTGTGATTCCACTCGACTGTCGAAACCAGATGGTGCCGCAGACCTCGGCAAAACTGATAACTATTTATATATATATTTTCCGAATCAGAACTCCAGTCTCCAGTTATATTGAAGACCCTCAGCTAACCAAGTCTTTAGTTTTTACCTACTTCTTATGGAGCGCACCCGTCATTTCTACATTGCACTTATCTACCACCCTACTCGTCATAGCTCCGAGCACAACTCCGGCTTTTGCTTGAATGGGATGAAGGGGCCCCAGCAAGGTCCAGATGATGAGCAGCGCGACCAAAGGCATAAGGCCAAACCCTATGAAAACGGGGATGTACGAATAGTGATCTACCAACCAGCCAGTGATCAGCGCAAACAACATCCCGCCGAACCCTGAGCCTAAGCCAGAATATCCCCAAATGGAAGCCAGCACGTTTTGCGGGAATACATCGGCGGGCATGGCCAGCATATTTGCTGTCACCCCGGTGTACCCCAGCATGGCTATGGACACTAGCCCGATTGACAAACGCACATCGTTCACCAACACTGCCGGAATTGTCAATGTCATCAAGCAGGCGAAAACCGTCACAGAGAGCTTTCTGGCCAGCGACAGGCTCATGCTCTTACGTAGCAAAACTGTCGCTACCCATCCGCCCAATATGTTACCGACACCAGCGACAAGGAACGGAATCCAGGCATATTTCCCGATGGCCGCCAAGTCAAAGTGACGTGCTCTGCTTAGATAAGCAGGAAACCAGAAGATATAAAAGTACCAAACAGGATCCAAAAAGATCTTGGCAACTATAAAACCCCACACAAATCGCGTGGAGAATAGTGCCTTTGTTGAAAGCCTGTGGGAGACCTCCATTTTCTCGACTATAGATGGCGTGTAATAGGTCAACAGCCAAATTCCGAGCCAAACGAACCCACATGCACCCACAGCAAAAAACGCAGCTCGCCATCCAAACGTCAAGACAATCCAAACCACCATGGGTGGAGCAAGGATCGCACCGATCGCTGATCCGCTGTTAAATATCCCAGACGCGAGAGCGCGTTCCCGCACTGGAAACCATTCCGCGACCACCTTCACCCCTGCGGGCCAGTTACCTGCTTCACCCATACCTAGCAGAAATCGAAATGTGCCGAGAGACCACGGGCCTATCGTGAACGCGTGCAACATCGCCGAAGCTGACCACCAGGCGGTGGTCCAAGCATAGCCACGGCGTGTTCCCAATCGATCGATGAAAGGGCCGGAAATGCCATTCATGACTGTGTAGGCAAGCATAAAGGCGAAAATAATCCGCGAGTAAGTCTCGTTGCTCATGTGATAGAGGTCTATCAGAACCGGAGCAACGACGGATAAGGTCTGGCGGTCCAGATAATTGATGGCTGTCGCTACAAAAACCAAACTAATCATTACCCAGCGCATACGCGGAGGAGCAGCCATGTTCCCTCTGACTAGGCAGAACTTGCTTGAAACGGCTGTGCCTGGATTTTGAATGTATATGCCTGATCGCAGGGCTTACGTTGATCGAGAGCTTGCGGAATTTCGATGACGAGGCCCTGATTGTCCTGATGCCATCGCAGCTTGTGTCCTACTCCAAGCATGACAATCTCAGAGCCTTCAACGGCACGAACCGAGCGAATGACCATTGTTTTGCCGGGCCATTTCAGGGAAATCGCATACAGGTAATTCTTGTCCTCGCTCTGCGTGAAGCGAATATCTTCGCCTTCGTGGAAGATATTCCACGGC
>DASXZE010000094.1:0-5841 GCA_036502105.1 Candidatus Angelobacter sp.
GGCTATGAAACTGAGGAGTTGGTATCGGTGGACTATCGTGGTGACGAACGTTCTTCCGTCGTTGATTCTCCCTTGACCCGCGTGGTGGCTGGCAATTGCGTGAAGGTGATTGCCTGGTATGACAATGAATGGGGCTACTCATGCCGCGTGCGTGACCTGATCCACTTCATGAGCAAAAAAGGAATCTAAATCACCGGCTAAGACTGAAAAAACATGGCAAAGCTTTCCATACAGGACCTGCATCTTGAAGGGCACAGAGTATTTATGCGCGTGGACTTTAACGTCCCGCTGACGGAAGATGGCCGCGTCTCCGATGACACACGTATTCGCGAGACGCTGCCAACGATCGAATATGCGCTGCGCAAAGGTGCAAGGCTGATACTGGCTTCGCACCTGGGGCGTCCTAAGGGGAAAGTGAACGCCAAGATGAGTTTGAAGCCAGCGGCGGAGCGCTTGCGCATGCTGCTGGATGAAAAGCTGGGACGCAGCTGCAACGTAGGCTTTTCTCCAGATTGCATTGGTCTGGGCGCGGAAGAGATGGCGCACAAGCTGGAAAAGGGCCAGACGCTGCTGCTGGAGAATCTGCGCTTTCATGCGGAGGAAGAAGCGAACGACGAAAATTTTTCCCGGCAGCTCGCGGCGCTGGCCGATCTTTATGTGAATGACGCTTTTGGCTCGGCGCATCGGGCGCACGCTTCGACGGTAGGCATCACCAAGTTCGTGGGCAAAGCGGCGGCCGGCCTGCTGATGCAGAAAGAACTGGAATATCTGGGTAAGGCCGTCCTGCATCCGGAGAAGCCTTTTGTGGCGATCATCGGCGGCGCAAAAGTTTCCGACAAGATTGATGTGATTCGAAACCTGCTGACGAAAGTGGATGCGCTGCTGATTGGCGGCGCGATGGCTTATACGTTCCTCAGAGCGCAGGGCAAGTCCACCGGCAAGTCACTGGTGGAAGAAGATAGGGTCGAGCTGGCGAAGTCGCTCATGGAGGACGCGAAGAGCAAGCACGTCCGACTGTTGCTGCCAGCGGACAACGTTGTGGCGGACAAGATTGATGCTTCTGCTGCAACGCAAACGGTCAAGACCGCGCAGGGTATTCCGGCTGACAAAATGGGGCTGGATATTGGCCCTGAGACTATTGCTGCTTTCAGCAAAGAGATTGCCGGCGCAAAGACGATTGTATGGAACGGCCCCATGGGCGTGTTTGAAGTTGCGCCGTTCGCGCATGGCACCATGAAGATTGCTGAGGCCATTGCGGCGAATCGCGGTGCTGTGTCGATTGTCGGCGGCGGAGATTCGGTGGCGGCTATTCATCAGTCAGGACTGGCCGACAAGATCTCGCATATCTCCACAGGCGGCGGCGCGTCACTGGAGTTTCTGGAAGGCAAAAAGCTGCCGGGCGTGGAAGCGCTCAACGATAAATAAATGCCGCCAAGCCTGCGATACCGAATCGGCGCTGAAGCCACACTCGAATTGGTGGTCGGCGACATCACGGACGAAACTACCTGCGCTATTGTGAACGCTGCCAACTCTGGGCTGCTGGGTGGAGGCGGCGTGGATGGAGCGATTCACGAGGCTGCCGGCCCGTCACTGCTGGAAGAATGCAAAAGAATTCGCGAACAGCGCGGCCCTTTGCCCGCCGGTCAGGCTGTGATCACGTCGGCAGGCAATCTCAACGCCCGATACGTAATTCACACAGTGGGCCCAGTCTGGCATGGCGGCGAGAAGAATGAGCCGCAGATCCTGGAAAGCTGCTACTGCCATTCCATGGAGCAGGCCAATCTCAAAGCCTGCGCCAGCATCAGCTTCCCTTCTGTTTCTACCGGTGCATTTGGATATCCCGTGGGACCGGCGGCGCAGATCGCCTTGCGCGCGATTGCCGACCTGCTGCATCATCCGAAGACAGTCAAGCTGGTCCGCTTTGTGTTGTTTGAACAACGCACGTTTAAAGCCTACGCTGCGGCCGCGGAGAAGCTGAGCCGCGATTTTCCTAACTATGAGATCAGGATTGAAGCATAAGAGACTATGAGTTTGACTGTCCTGACCAAGAGAACCAGCCTTTATAAGAAAACATCTCACGAAAAAAGCATTCATAAGAAACCAGTCACGAGAAAGCAGTCCTGAAAAACGGGTACGAGAAAGAAGACGCATGAGAAAAAAGCTGATTGCCGCCAACTGGAAGATGTACAAGACGCCGAAAGAGGCGCAAGCATTTGTATCGGCATTGCTGCCGCATTTGTGGGAGCACACGCGCGATGAGATTGTCATCTGCCCGCCTTTTGTCTTGATACCGTCCGTGGTGGAGGCCACAAAAGACAGCGGTATTGGCGTGGGCGGACAGGACATGTTCTGGGAAAAAGAAGGGGCTTATACCGGCGCGATCTCGGCGGAGATGCTGCGCACCGCGGGATGCTCGCATGTGATCATCGGCCACTCCGAGCGGCGGCAATATTTTGGCGAGACCGATGACACGGTGAATCGCAAGCTGCGCGCCGCGCTGGCTGCCGGACTGAAGCCGATTGTCTGCGTGGGAGAAGTTTTGCAGGAGCGGGAAGCCGGCGTAACAGATGACGTTCTGCGGCGGCAGTGCAGCGTCGCTTTCCGGGAAGTTTCCAGCGGCGAGGCCATTCCCATGGTGATTGCTTATGAACCGGTGTGGGCCATCGGCACCGGGAAGACGGCAACGCCGGAGCTGGCAGCTGAGGCGCATCGGACGATCCGCGCGGAAGTGGCACAGGCGTTCGGCGAAGGCGTCGCCACGCAGATGCGGATTCTCTACGGCGGCAGCGTGAAGCCAGACAACGCGAAAGCCCTGATGGCGCAGGCGGAGATTGATGGCGCGCTGGTGGGCGGAGCTAGCCTGGATGCGAAGTCGTTTGCGGCGATTGCGAAATACTAAAAGTTATGTTTCATCCAGCCTATTGGCCGCATTGGCTGTAGGATTCTTATAAAGACCTATTAGCGTTGCGGCCAGAACCGGATACCGAATCCCGCTTGCAGAACGGGAAATAGACCCCTAGATGTGTTATTGTTTCCCCAATTCTATGGATGCAATGGATTTGGAAGAGAAGCGAGCCGTCGCATATCGCAGCGACATGCAGGCTGTCAGAACACAGCACACGGGTTATTTTGAACGACTTGCATTATTGGACGGCGGAATGGTTGCCCTGGCAATCACGGCGGTTCTCGGTCCGCTACACTCGCAGTTACGTCACAGATACACGCTAGCTGCCGCTCTTACAGTACTTGTTCTGGCCATGGCCGCGCTAATTATCAGGAATTACTGTGCGATCAAGATTGAGTATGCCATCACCGGACGCATGCATCGGAGAGAGCAAAATGGACCGCAGACCAGCCTCACATATGCTCATGTCCAGCGCTGGGAGACTATGGGAGCTGTTCTAACTGATGACCGTCTAAATGGTCGCGAAAGAGAACCTTTTAAATGGTCAGAGAAAGAAGATTTTGGAGAGCCTTAAAGAAGTTTTTCTTTTCCATAGAGTTTGTTTGCTTTTTATTCTCTATACGTGCTATGTTCGCTTGGTCATGCCGTGCGCCACTCCAATAGCGGATCAGGTCAATTGGCTCTTTCTGGATATGAACTCGTACTTTGCCTCCGTGGAGCAGGAAGTCCAGCCCCACCTTCGCGGGAAACCTACGGCCGTGGTAACGGTGGATGCAGATTCGACGGTATGCATTGCTGCCAGTTATGAAGCCAAGGCATTCGGCGTAAGCACCGGAACTGCCCTGGGGGAAGCACGAAAGAAATGTCCTGACCTGAATGTAGTGGTGGCCCGGCATGAAATTTATGTGGATTATCACAATCGAATCAAAGAAGCGGTGGAGCAGAATTGCCTGCACGTTTCAAAAATTATCTCCATTGACGAGATGGAATGCCGGCTGACTGGCCGCGACAGGCAACTGGCAAATGCGCAGGAGTTGGCGCGGCAGGTAAAGCAGGCGATCCGCTCTGTGGGCAAAACGCTGCGGTGCTCGGTTGGTCTGGCGCCGAATCGTTTTCTGGCAAAGATTGGTTCGAACCTGCAAAAGCCGGATGGCCTGGTGACGATTACCGAGAGCCAGCTTCCGCAAATGCTGCTGAAGCTGACGCCGCGCGATCTGCCCGGCATTGGCCACAGGATGGAACAGCGATTGATCAGCCGGGGCATTACCACCATGGAGCAGCTATGGCAGCTAGACATAGACCAGATGACGCAGGTTTGGGGCGGCGTTCTGGGGACGCGCTTCTGGTTGAAACTACGCGGCAGTGACTTTGATGAACGCGAGCAGCACAAAAGCAGCATCAGCCATCAGCATGTGTTGCCGCCGAATCTGCGTACACGCGACCAGGCTTGTGCCGTCGGTAAAAAGCTGTTGCACAAAGCTGCTGTGCGCTTGCGCCAGGCAAAACTCTGGACGAGCGCCATGGCCATCTTTGTTCTTTTTTCCAAGGATGAAAATTCCCGGGATGAAAACTCTACAGGTGAAAATTCTGGGGGTAAAAATTCTAAAGACGGGCAAAGCGGGTACTGGCTGCATCATGGGCGTCCGGTGTGGGAAGCTAGCCTGCGCTTCCCTTCCTGCCAGGACACGATGACGCTTGTCAACGTTTTTCAGGAAGCATGGAAAGATTGCCCGAAGCACCGGCCGGTGATGATCAGCGTGGCGCTCGTGGACCTGATTCCGGAAGACATGCGTAACCTGACGCTCTTTGATGATATGTATGGCGGCGGAAAAGTTGATCGGCTGGCCCAGGTAATGGACAGCATCAACGAAAAATTTGGCTCAACCACTTTGTATCTAGGAGGGATTCATAAAGTGCGCGAAGCTGCGCCGCCCAGAATTGCATTCAAGAGTATTCCGGATATGAAGCTGAAATGAGCGCTAAAACTTCACTGCATCGGCTGCCCTGCCGCCAGGACGCCTTTAGCCGTGGCCCAGGGATGGCCTTCAAGTTTGAAGAATCCGTTTTTGACCATGGGATCTTCAGACTCCAGCTTCATGGCTTCATCCATGGGGCCGGCATAGATGAAGATTCCTTTGATTTCTCCGTCGTCACGGAAGGGGCCGGCCAGGGCGAGCTTTCCCTGATGCATCAGGCCAATGAGATAAGGGAGGTGTAGTTTCACGGTGTCAGCAAGCACGGGAGATTTGAGGTCCCATTTGTCGCCCTGATGGGCCAGCAGCAGCGAATATTTTTCCAGCGTGTTGGGTGTATCGATTTGGTGTATGCCCTCTGGCCGAACCAGCCACGGGCCGTGGACTTCAGCTTCCAGCCGGCCGGCTTAATGGCAGGATCGGTGCTGGCCCACTCTTTTGCCTGATCAAGCGAGGCGGCTTTCAGTACAAAGATGCCTCGGAGTAAGCCATCGTCCATAAATGGTCCGGCGATGACCAGTTTGTGCTCAGAGTATAGTTTGCCGATATTCGCCATGTGCGCTTCCTGAAGCTTGTCTTCTTCTTGTTTGCTCATTTGAGGCGCACTGGCAGGACGCTTCAGCAGGACAACAAAGAACGACGATGGAACCGGCGTCTCCTGGGGAACAGCTGCTTGTGGGCTGGCTGGCGCGGCTGCAGGCTGGGCGAACGAGGTCGCAGTTGAGGCCAGAATGAAGGCAAAAATGAGGGCAAGGAAGGGCTTTTTCATGGCAGTTCAGCATACATCAAGCCAACGGAACGAGCCTTCTGGTTAGTCGCAAACGGGCTTTTCATCGCCAAAGTGCCTTGCTAAGCATCTGCCTATCGGCGGCCATATCTAGTTCGGAAAATGGACTTTGTTATAATCAATATTCCTTTTTCTCCCATCCAGCGTTCAGCGCGCAAGTGGGTGCAAACAGGCCC
>DASXZE010000095.1:0-9781 GCA_036502105.1 Candidatus Angelobacter sp.
CAGCGGATCAATCACCAACTCGTCCCGGCCTGCTGGCCCTTTGCGCCGATAGATGCTCGGCAAATCCTGATCAGCGCCTTTTTTGGTAAAGAAGTAATATCCGTTCTCTTCAAATGGAGCGCTGATCGTTTCATGCTTCAGCATCTCCATCAGGCGTTTGGAGATCGCAGGATGCTGCGGCAACTTGTCAAGGAGCGCATGCGTATATGCATTTTCTGCTGACACCCAGTCGCGCGTCTCTTTACCATCCTGATCTTCCAGCCAGCGATAGGGATCTGTGATCTCAATGCCGTGAATAACTTCTTTCACATTGTCTTGCCGCGTGACAGGCGGCGCAGGTGTTTCTGCCGTCGCAAGCAGAATACAAAACAGAAAAAAGCAGGCCGGAAGAAGAAAACTCACCGGCCGAAAAACACAGAGCTGTTTGCGAATCATATCCACCTTTTATTTGGCTGGTGTCTTATTTGGCTGGTATCGCATTTTCCGCCACCGGGATTGGCACTTTCTTGGTTCCGCATAATTCTGCCGCAGTCTGCGTGATGTTGCGTGCGGAAAAAGCTTTGAAGAATCCCCAGTTGCCGTATTTCTCCTGCAATTGCGGCAGCACTGTGTCGATCAGAGCCTTGTCCGTCTGCCCTGCTGCCTGGGCTTTGGCTACGGCATCACGCAGCGTGACCAGATAGTCGTGGAAGTCGCGGACATCGCTCACCGTGGCAACATCGCCATGGCCGGAGACAAAGGTTGCGGAAGAGTGGTCGGCCAGGAGAGTTTCCAGAGTCTTTACCCAATCGCTGGTCGTGGCGTCAATCAGGTTGGGCAGGTGCTTTTGCCAGATCAGGTCGCCGCCAAACACCACGTTGGCATCCGGTACAATCACCACTGAATCTCCGCCGGTGTGACCCAGCATGTATCGCACCTGGACTTTACGTTCGCCCAGAAAAATATCTACTGCGTCTGTGTAGACTTCGTCCGGCATCGTCAAGGCTTCAACCATGGCTTTTTGCTCCGGTTTGGGATTGGCGCCGAAGAATTTGAGATTCTCTGTGTGCAGCCAGTGCCGCACATTGCGATGCGCCAGAATGGTGGCTCCAGCCTGGGCAAAAACCGCGTTGCCGCCGGTGTGGTCCAGATGGTAATGGGTATTCACCACGAAGCGGATGGGCAAATTAGTGATTTTCTTGATTTCCGCCAGCAGGTCGCGTGCCGGAGCTGGATCTTCAAAGGTATCAACCACCACTACGCCGTTGCTGCCCACAATAAATCCTGCATTGCTGCCGGCTTTGCCGGTATCGCTGCCAATGGCCGCGTAAACGCCGTCACCGATTTTTTTGATGGTGAAGTCTGGCGCGTCATCACAGAAAGCAAATGTCGAAAGAAAGAGGAAAGCAAATAATAGAAGAGCAGCCGTTCTTGTTCGCATGCGGGAGATAGTACACCAATACTGGTCGCTGCTCCAGAACTCCTCATGGCTCTAAATGCGAAAAACTACCGGGGGCTCTTTACCGTAACTGAACCAAATTCAATACGTTCGCCGTACTAAAACAGATTTGTTACGATGGTTACGGAAATACAGCTGCCTGAGTCTCGAGAACACCACGGCCCTGAAATCCAAACCACCCTTCGAATGCGTACTAATAACAAAGCGGGAGAATGCGCGTGAGCGGCACGCAAACGCCAAATTACAAGGACGACGCGGCCTTGATCGTGCGCATACGCGCTGGCGACCAGAGTGCCATGGCCGACCTGTATGACCGCTATTCCGGAGTGGTTTACGGCGTTGCCCTGCGCGTGCTGGCAAATACCACCGGAGCAGAGGACGTGGTGCAGGAAGTGTTTCTTCAATTGTGGCGGAATCCCCAGGCTTTTGACACTGACCGTGGACGCCTGGCGCCCTGGCTGGCGGTGATCGCAAGAAATAGAGCGATTGATCTACTAAGGAAACGGCCTCTTGAGGACGATATAACTGAAATGCCCATCTCCACGGGAGTGGATATGGAAGATGAATCTTCCCAGCGGCTGGCGGTAGAGAAAGTTCGCGGCGTTTTAGTGCAGCTTCCGCAAGACCAGCGCAAGGCGCTGGAGATGGCATTTTTTGAAGGCATGACCCATACGGAAATCGCCGGCAAAACGGGCGAACCGCTGGGCACGGTAAAGACCCGCATCCGCACAGGATTGCTGGCCTTGAGAAAAGCATTCGCATGAACGGGCATCCACAATACGCTGAAGCTCTGGCCCTCTACGCCATGGGTGCGCTTGACGATCCGCAGGACCTGGCAGCGCTGCAAGCGCATCTGGGCACGTGCGGTGATTGCCGTGGTGAACTGGAAGCCTTGCGTGCGGATACTGCCCTGCTGGCACTTTCGGCCACAGGCCCGCAGCCGCCAGCACGGTCGCGCCAGCGTTTGCTCAATGCCATTGCCGCAGAGCCGACTCCGCAAAAAACTGCACCGCGATATGCTGTGGGACGGTTGCGTCCACGGTGGTTTACCTTTGCGCCGGTTGTAGTCATGCTTCTGCTGGCAATCTTCAGCCTGCTGCTGGGACGCGATCTTCGCAATACTCGATTCCGGCTGAGAATGGCCCATGCCCAGATCGAGCAGATGAAGTCGGAAATGGCGCAACAAACTGTAGCGTTGGCTGACGCCAAAAAGGTGGGCGATCTGCTGCATGCAGAAGACGCAACGCCGCTTACGCTGGTTTCCATCAAGACTCCGCCGCAGCCCCAGATGAAGATGCTGTATTCACGCGAAAAAGGCAGCCTGTTTCTAATGGCCAGCAACACGCCGGTTTTGCCTGACGATAAGATTTACGAGCTTTGGCTGCTCCCCATGGACGGGGGCGCTCCCATGCCTGCCGGCTGGTTTAAGCCAGACGCCAAAGGCAATGGCATGATCTTCCATACGCTGGCCTCGGCCGGCATTGGCGCCAAGGGCTTTGCCGTGACGATTGAGCCCGCCGGCGGTAGCCAGACTCCGACCATGCCGATCAAGTTCGCACCTGCCGGGTAATTTGCTTTTTCCGCAGATTTGCGCTGATGAGCGCAGATCAAAAGCTATTTAACCGCGGAGAACGCAGAGGCGCGGAGAAAACAAGGCAGAACGCCACTAAACTATTTTGCCCACCATTTTTTCTTGCCTGATTCATAATTTTCTATTCAATCTGCGCTTTTCTGCGTAAATCTGCGGCAAATTGATTCTGTTTTTCCATCTCTCAGTTTTCCATCTGGCAGGCTTTCTTTTCCACAACTTACCTCTAACTTTTGGGTTGACATACTCATATCGATGAATGCATACTTATTCATCGCACTGCATAATTATTCGTATGACGAAATTAGCCAGGCAGCAAATGATTGTTGAACTCGCGCATGAAGGGCCCCTGCCGGGACAGCAGGAGCTCTGCAAGGTGCTTGCACGCCGGGGCTTCCCCGTCACGCAGGCTACGCTTTCGCGCGACATCAACGAATTGCATCTGGTGCGTACATCCGAGGGCTACACGCTTTCCAATGGCGATGCTTCGGCAGAGCCAGCACCCGCGGTTTCCCGCGTGGTGCGTGATTTTGTGCGGGAAGTTCGCCGGGCCCAGAACCTGCTGGTGATCAAAACCACATCTGGCAGCGCACAGCCGGTGGCTTTTGCCGTGGACGCTGAAGGCTGGGATGAAATTGTGGGCACCGTTGCCGGCGATGACACCGTCCTGATTATTACGCCGGACAACAAGAGTGCCAAAGTTCTACAGACGCGCCTTGAGGACATGCGCGCGTGATACCGCAATCGATCCAACCCGCAGTTGTTGGCGCAACCGGCTATGCCGGTTTTGAATTGGCGCGCTTGCTTGATCATCATCCGCGCGCCAGGAAGCCGGTGCTGTTTACGCGCAGTGGCGAAACCGGAGCCAAGCTGGACGAGCTTTATCCGCACCTCAGCGGCAATGGCGGCTATCCCATGGAGCCGTTCAAATGGGAAACGCTCAAAGCAAAAGGCGTGAACGTTCTTTTTCTGGCCACGCCGCATGAAGTTTCGCGCGAGTGGGTCCCTGAAGCGATTGCCCAGGGCGTGCACGTGATTGACCTGAGCGGCGCGTGGCGGCTGGAGACGCCGGAATATCGCGCGATCTATGACTTTAAAGACGCCAATGCGGCAGTGGCTGACAAGCTGATGGCCCAGGCCGTGTATGGCATTCCAGAGCTGCATCGCACGGAATTGAAAGAAGCCGCGCTGGTGGCGAACGCCGGCTGCTACGCCACTTCAATCATCCTGGCGCTGGCGCCGCTGGTGCGCGCTGGGCTGGTTGACCTGAATCACGGCATTGTCTGCGATTCCAAATCTGGTGTTTCCGGCGCGGGCAAGCAACCCACGCAGAAAACACATTTTGTTGAAGTGGCGGAGAACTTGTCAGCCTATTCGGTTTTCAACCATCGTCACACCGGAGAAATTCTGGAGCAGCTTGGACTGCTGCCGGAGCAGTTGATTTTTACACCGCATCTGCTGCCAATCCCACGGGGGATTTTGTCAACGATTTATGTGCGGCTGAATTCAGCAACCACGGCAGAAGCCGTGGAAGCCTGCATGAAAAAATTTTATGCGGATTCACCCTGGCTACGGGTATTCCCTGCGGGCAAGCTGCCGCAGATTCAATATTCACTGCACACCAATTATTGCGACGTTGGTTTTGTGCTGGCGCAGGACGGCAAGAGGCTGGTGATTGTTTCCTGTCTCGACAATTTAGTAAAAGGCGCGGCCGGACAGGCTGTGCAGAACATGAATGTAATGTTTGGATGGAATGAAGAGGAGGGCCTGAGATGAAGATCGTGGTCAAACTCGGCGGTGCGACGCTGGAAGATTCCGCACTACTCACGCGGGCGGTGCTGGCGGTAAAACAACTCGCCAGCGAACATCAGGTGGCCGTGGTCCACGGCGGCGGTGTTGCGCTTACGCGCATGCTGGCCCAGATGGGCAAACAGAGCGAATTTATTGACGGCCTGCGCGTGACGGACGCTGAGACACGCGACTTTGCAGTAATGGTGCTCGCCGGTCATATGAATAAAAAACTGGTGGCGGCGCTGAGCGGCGTGGGCCAGTCCGCAATGGGGCTTTGCGGCGGCGATGGCCGGGCTTTCCGCGCGCGCAAAAAATTGACCAACGGCCAGGACCTTGGTTTCGTGGGCGAAATTTCTTCCGTCGATCCGCGCTGGATTGAGACCATCTGGCAGCAAGGCTGCGTGCCAGTGATTTCCAGCGTTGCGCTGGGCATTGACGGCCAGTATTACAACATCAACGCCGACCAAATGGCTTCTGCCTGCGCCGTGGCTTGCCACGCCGACGCACTGATTTTTCTCACCGATGTTTCCGGCGTGAAAGATGCTGATGGTCTGGTCATCCGCTGGCTTGATCTGGGCATGGCCGCCACGCTCACGCAAAATTCGGTGATCGTGGGCGGAATGCTGCCCAAACTGCAGGCCTGCAAAGACGCGCTGCTACACGGCGTGAATCGCGTGCGCCTTCTGCCGGCGGCGGAAGTGGAAGCGTTGCCGGAATTTTATTTTTCCAAGATTGATTCTGGGACGGAGGTCCTGGTCGCGTGAACCTGGAGCAAGTAAGCAAACTCGAAGCAAAACTGCTGGTCCAAACCTATGACCGCTATCCCGTGCTGCTGCACAAAGGCAGCGGCGTGTACGTGTACGACAACAAGGGGCGGAAATATCTTGACCTGCTGAGCGGCATTGGCGTGAATGCGCTGGGTTACGCGCATCCGGCGATTACCAGGACGATTACGAAGCAGGCCAAGCTGCTGGTGCACACCTCGAACTTGTTCTATCACGAGTATCAGGGACGGCTGGCGGCTGCGCTCACCAAAATTTCCGGCATGGACCGCGTGTTCTTTACCAATAGCGGCACGGAAGCCTGGGAAGGCGCGCTGAAGCTGGCCCGCGCTTATGCCAAAGAAAATTGCGCTGCTGGAGCCGAGCCCAGATACAAGATTCTTGCGCTGGAACATGCTTTCCACGGCAGGACTTTTGGCGCCATGTCCACCACGCA
Organism: Candidatus Angelobacter sp.; assembly: GCA_036502105.1. GTDB lineage: Bacteria > Acidobacteriota > Terriglobia > Terriglobales > Acidobacteriaceae > Angelobacter. The sequence goes on from DASXZE010000095.1 coordinate 6,036, forward strand.
CAAAGAAAAATATCGTCTTCCTTTTGCGCCCGTGGTACCGGGCGTTGAGTTCGTAAAATTCAATGACGTCGCTGATCTGGAAAGCAAATTTGATTCAACCGTCTGCGCCATTGGTTTTGAGTTTGTGCAAGGCGAGGGCGGCATTCGTCCGGTGAGCCAGGAATTTGCGGAAGCCGCGCACAAGCTGGCGAAGAAGCATAACGCGCTGCTGATCGCCGATGAAATCCAGAGCGGCATGGGACGCACCGGCAAATGGTTTGCCTACCAGAATTATGGAATCCAGCCAGACCTTGTCACGGTTGCCAAGCCGATTGCCGGTGGGTTGCCTTTGGGCGCTTTGCTGGCGACAGAAAAAGTTGCCGGCTGCATTCATCCGGGCATGCATGGAACAACCTTTGGCGGCGGGCCGCTGGCCTGCGCCGTGGCGCTGCAACTGATCACGATCCTGCAAAAAGAAAAGATGCTCAAGCACGTCCAGAAAATGGGCGACTACCTGATGGAGAATCTTAAAAAGCTCCAGAAGAAGCATGCAGGCATTACAGAAGTTCGCGGGCAGGGATTGATGGTCGGCATGGAGTTTGAGTCAGCCGACCTGGCCAAGCAAGTTTTTCAACAGATGCTGAAGCTGGGCACGATCGTAAACCGAACCGACGAAACGGTGATCCGGTTCCTGCCGCCCTTCATTATCAAGAAACAACATATAGACACTGCCGTGGGCCAGCTCAACCAGATATTGGCAAAGAGCAATGCGGCAGTCGCCACCACGGGAAGGAACAAATAGCCATGATGCCAGCAAGATTGTATGACCTGACCGCCATGAAAGCGCCAATTGAGCAGCCTGTGATCTGCCGCGACCTGGTTTCCGCGCAGGATTTTTCGCCGGAAGAAACCAAGTCAATGTTTGAGCTGACGCACATCATTAAGCATCGTCCGGCGGACTTCCGTGGCGCGCTGGCGGGCAAGCAACTGGTTTTGTTCTTTGAGAAACCATCTCTGCGCACGCGCCTCACGTTTGAGGCGGGCATGGCGAGCCTGGGCGGCACGTCACTCTTCATGGACCAGACAAACTCGCTGTTGGGCGAACGCGAACCGGTGCGTGATATCGCACGCAACGTGGAACGCTGGGTGGACGCCGTGGTGCTGCGCACCTTCTCGCATAACACCATCACGGAGATGGCGCGCCACACCTGCATTCCGGTGATCAACGCGCTAAGTGACAGTGAGCATCCCTGCCAGGCGTTTGCTGATTTCTTTACACTGGAAGAAAAATTTGGCGACTTGAGCAAAATACACACGGCCTATGTTGGTGATGGCAACAATGTGGCGCATTCTTTGATGCTCACCGCTGCTGCTCTGGGCACGAGCATTTCCGTGGCGACTCCTGAAGGCTACGAGCCAAGCGCAGAGATGATTGCTGCGGCAAAGCGGATTGGCCGCACCACGGGAGCGATTATCGACATTACAAACGACGCGCAAAAAGCCGTGACCGGCGCTGACGCGATTTATACAGACGTATGGGCCAGCATGGGGCAGGAAAGCGAAACAGAAGAACGGGCCAGAATTTTTGCGCCGTATCAGGTAAATGAAAAGCTGTTCTCTTATGCCGCGCCGCATGCCGTGTTTATGCACTGTTTGCCCGCGCATCGCGGTGAGGAAGTAACGGCTGAGGTGATTGATTCACCGCGGTCCATTGTGTTTGATCAGGCGGAAAACCGCATGCACATTCAAAAAGCGATCTTATTACTACTATTGGGCAGCGGTATGCGTACCTCGTCCCCAGTGAGCAATCATGCGTGAGAAAGTTGAGGCGCAAGAAGGCATGAGCGATCCCGCCCGGCGGGTAAGCGGGAGACTTCTGCCGAAATCCTGAGCGTAGCGCCGCCTTTGGCGCGCAGTCGAAGGATCATTTTAGGAAACAAAAGATTATGAGGAGCAATCATGCGTGAGAAAGTTGTTTTAGCGTACTCGGGAGGCTTGGATACCTCCATTATTATTCCGTGGCTCAAAGAAAACTATAACTGTGACGTGATTGCCATGATCGCCGATGTGGGCCAGGGAGAAGATATTGACGCCGTAGTGGAAAAAGCGCACGAGACCGGCGCAGCCAAGGTAATCGTAAAAGACTTGCGCAAAGAATTTTTACGCGACTACGTCTTCCCTGCTCTGCGCGCTGGTGCGGAATACGAGCATAAATATCTTTTGGGCACTTCGCTGGCGCGGCCAGTGATTGCCAAGCATCAGGTGGAAGTTGCGCTGCAGGAAAATGCCACTGCGCTTGCGCACGGCTGCACCGGCAAGGGCAATGATCAGGTCAGGTTTGAGCATGCTTTCCAGGCGTTGGCTCCGGAGCTGAAAGTAATTGCGCCATGGCGCGAATGGACTCTCAAGTCTCGCGAAGACTGCCTGGACTATGCCGAGCAGCGCGGTATTGCCGTGACCGCGAGCCGCGAGAAGATCCACAGCCGCGATCGCAATCTATGGCACCTGAGCCATGAAGGCGGCGAGTTGGAAGATCCGGCGAACGCGCCGTTTGATTCCACATGGCAGATTTCAAATTCTCCGCAGGAAGCGCCGGATCGCGAAGAGATCGTCGCGATAGGCTTTGAAGCGGGTACACCGGTTTCCGTGAATGGTCAGAAGCTTGATCCTGTGGCGCTGGTTGAGCTGCTCAATGAAATTGGCGGACGCAACGCCATTGGCCGCATTGATCTGGTGGAAAACCGCTTTGTGGGCATCAAATCACGCGGCTGCTATGAGACGCCCGGCGGCACACTGCTGCTCACGGCGCATCGCGAACTGGAGGCACTTTGCCTGGAGCGCGAAGTCGCGCATTACAAACAGATCATTGCACTCAAGTACGCAGAGATCGTTTATTACGGCTTGTGGTTCACGCCGCTGCGTGAAGCACTGGACGGCTTCGTCGATCAGACGCAAAAAGAGATTACCGGTACCGTAACGCTGAAGCTCTACAAGGGCAACATCGCCATGGGCGGACGCGAGTCTGAGTTCTCACTCTACCGCACTGATCTGTCGTCGTTCACCATGGGCGATAGCTATGACCAGAAAGATGCGGAAGGCTTCATTCGCATTCTGGGCCTGCCGGCGCGGTCACTGGCCCGGCTCAAGCAGCGGCAAAAGGCGGAGGAGATCGCGAAGTGAAGATGTGGTCAGGCCGTTTCCGGCAGCCGCTGGATCCCCATTTTGAAGAGTGGCAGCGGTCATTTCCATTTGACCAGAAGCTGCTGCACTTTGAACTGGCAGCCAGCGGCGCGCACGCGCAGGCCCTGAAGGCCGCGGGGATACTTACGCCTGCAGAGTTCGGCCTGATTGTGTCCGCGCTGGATGAGATTGGCAAGAGCAGCGAGCAACAGCCGGGATACTTCAACGATCCTGACGCGGAAGACGTTCATCACTTTGTGGAGACGAAGCTGGTAGCGCTGGTCGGCGAGATTGGCAAGAAGCTGCACAGCGGGCGCAGTCGCAATGAGCAGATTGCCACTGATCTCCGCTTGTTTGTGCGCGAGTCGATAGATCACGTTCGCTCGTTGCTGGGCGACTTTCTCGCTACTCTGTTGGACCGCGCCGATGAAGCGCGTGCGCTTTCCATGCCTGCTTACACACATCTGCAAAGAGCAGAGCCGGTGCTCACTGCGCACTGGCTGCTGGCTTACTTTGAAATGTTCTGGCGAGACGGCGAACGTCTGCTCGATTGCCGGGAGCGCGTGAATGAATGTCCGCTGGGCTCT
>DASXZE010000096.1:0-5112 GCA_036502105.1 Candidatus Angelobacter sp.
CGGATAACGCTCCGCCAGTTTTTCGATCTTCTGATCCAAACCTCTGATCTGTAGCGTGAGAGCCGTAATCTGCTGCAGTAATGGTTCCACTGCCCCACCCAACTCGGACGGCACGGCAGCGGCTACACGGGAGGCAAAATAATCTGCCGCACACCTGGGCAGTCGTCCGCCATCGCTCTTCACCAATCCTCGTACCGAGTTAATCAGCATAGTCCGGGCTCGCACCAGAGTGTCGCGGGCGCGCAGAAGATTCAGATCGCGTTGCCGTTCCTGGCTGCGATGGTGAATCGGAGCCAGCAACTTAGGATTACTGTAGCCCAGGTTGGCCAACATCTCGGCATCCTGGCGATCACTCTTGGATTCGTTCTCCCAGATCGCCCGCACCTTGCGGGCATTGGCCACGATCACCTGATGCCCTAGCTGTTTTAGCAGACGGCTGACCCAGGGTGAGTGGGTCCCACTTTCCATAACCACACGCTGACGTGCTTCGCCTGCGAAATGCAGCCGGAAGGATTCTTCGTTAGTCCGCATCCGGCCTTCTTCCACCACTTCTCCCTCCTGGTTCAACACGCAGTAGTGACTGAACCGATCTCCTAAATCAATCCCCACGGTTTGGCCCGGTTTCTCCTTCCACTCCGTTTCTCTGTTACTCTTCTTCATTGGCTGGTCTCCTTTCTTGCACCTTGAGTGCGTTGCGGACAGCATCATAGCTCGTTCCGCGAGACCAGCCGTCTCATCCCATCTAAAGCCCTGGGTCAGTTTGGTTTCTTAACGCAGGCATAATGCCTGCTCCACCCTCACAATAGGAACAGCATTCTTAGTGCTCCACCCTCACAATTAAGAACAGCATTCCTAGTGCTCCACCCTCACAATTAGAACAGCATTCTTAGTGCGCCACCCTCACAATAAAAACAGGATACTGGGTGCTCTAGCCTCTTTCAATTGAGAGTTTAATTTCCTAAAGCAGTTTTTTCCGGGGCTGAAGCCCAGACATTTTGGAACTTTACGCGGCCCTAAAGGGCCGCTCTTTCACCCGTCCTAATTCGCACTTGACAGCTTTCTACCGCCTGATTTTTACCGTCTGATAACGTGCGGCTGATGAAGATAGGACGAGTACTTCTTCGTGGCGGAAATGGCCAAGAATCGCATTGAAGCTCATTGGAATTTCGCTTAAGTTAAGGGGAGCAATTGGCAAATAGCAATTGGCCATTAGCTCTTAGCCTTTGGCTATTGGCTTTGTCTCACAGTTGCTTTCTTTCTTCATTCCCTTGAAGAAAACTGAATGCTAGAGGCGGGCTGGGAATCGCCGACAGCGCCGTGATTGCGCGCCATCGCCGACAGCGAAGAGCAAAAACCGAACTCTTCAAAAAGAAACAGAGTTATTTGGATCGCCAACACCGGAAAGACCAAAATCCAGATCCTTACAAAAATCGAACTCTTTAAAAAGAAACAGAGTCATCTGGAATCACCGACAGCGGAAGAGCAAAATCTAGAACCTTTCAAAAATCAAACTCTTCAAAAGGCACAGAGTCATCTGGAATCGCCAACATTTGAAGAGCAAAACTAACCTTTACTGGAAATCAGACTTAAAAAAACAGAGCTACCTTCAGCCACCTTTATGGATGGCTCTTTTATTGGAGCGCAAAATGGAAAGAAAAGAGACTAGAGAAGAATTGATTGTGGCGATCCAGCGATGCGCGGCTGAGGTGGGACGCGTCCCGACTATGGCGGAGGTGCGGAGAGCTACTAAGCTGACCACATTTGCCATCCGACGGCACTTTACTACTTTTGAAGAGGCATTATGTGCGTGCGGACTCAATCCGAAGGGGCCGGGCTATGCCCTTAGCGAGATGGCGCTCTTTTTGGACTGGGCCGGGCTGGTGCGCAAGATGGGAAAACTGCCGACCATGACGGAATACGAGATGAACGGAAGTTATAGCATCCGCCCAATGAGGAGACGCTACAGGGGATGGACGCATTTGCCGGCGGGGATGCTGGCATTTGCGCGGAAGAACCAGCTCGAGGGCCAGTGGGGCGACGTGCTGGACGTCGTGTCGCGCTACCTGGCGCAGGCGGAAGAGCAGGGACGGACGTCTGGCCGGGTCAATGGGCACTACCTTAAGTCGGGCACAGGGACGGAAGCGGCGGAATGGCGGATGCAACTGCGGGAAGACCAGCCGGTCTATGGAATGCCGCTGCTGCCGACGCCTTTGAGCCACTCTCCGACGAACGAGCTGGGCGTGGTGTTTCTATTTGGCGTGGTTGCGTGCGACCTGGGATTTACGGTGATGCGGATACAAGCGGCGTTTCCGGACTGCGAAGCCATGTACGAAGTTGAGCCTGGCCGATGGCAGCGGGTGAGAATTGAATTTGAATTTGAGAGTAGAAATTTTGTGTCGCACATGCATGAGGTGGAGGGGTGCGACTTGATTGTCTGCTGGAACCATAACTGGAGGAATTGTCCGCTGGCAGTGCTGGAGCTGAAGACGTTGCCAAGATTGCCAAAGGTGACAAATGATCGGGTGATCGGGGATCAAAGCTAAATCAAAATCTTCACCACGGAGGCACAGAGACACGGAGAAATGCAAGCCAGGGAATGCGAGCTTACCACGGATTTTACGCGGATGGTCGCGGACCGGGAACAAAACTGGATTCACCGCGGAGGCGCGGAGACGCGGAGAAATGCAAGTCAGAAAGAACGTTACCACTGATGAACACAGATCAAGAGAAGATCGGGTGATCGCGGCTTAGACCGGGAATTCACCGCGGAGGCGCGGAGACGCGGAGGAAGTCGTAGTCGGGAAAAGTTCCGCTTCGCTGCGGGCGGGCCTGCGGCGCAAGGAAAGAACCTGGCCCCCTCTGAACGCCCGACCGGATTTATGACCCTGCCCCTTGGTGGGTTAAGATCGTCAGAGCGGCAATCGTGCATATGGTTTTCGGTAGAAAGCGTCGCGAAAAGTGTAGTTAGTTACTGTGGTGGGAGATTCTAGCGGCTCTCAGGCAACCAAAGTTCCCGGAAATGGCTTCCATAGCAATCACATGGGACAGACATTGAACAGGTTGTCGAATAAAGAACAGAGCGGCCCGCAGCTTGTATCCACCATGGGCCGCAAGGGTGCCGACACTGAGATGGCTACCCGGAAGATTGCCAATACAGCGCCGGGGCAGCCATTTATCGTGGCCCGAGAGACCCGGCCAGACAACGAAGCAGCTACTACGCCGCATCAAAACGATCAGCGGCCTAATAAGGGCAAATTGACACAAGCTAAAAAAGTAATCGCATCCGGAATGTCCGAGGCCGAGGCGATTGACCTAGCCAAGGGTGGTGACGCGCAGGCTTTTGAGGGTCTTTATGGACTCCACAAGCGTCGCGTCTATTCGCTGTGTCTGCGCATGACTGGCAACACGGCTGAGGCTGAAGACCTGACGCAGGAAGCCTTCTTGCAGCTCTATCGCAAGATTGCCACGTTCAGGGGCGAATCGGCGTTTTCTACCTGGCTGCACAGGCTGGCCGTAAACGTGGTGCTGATGCACCTGCGCAAGAAAGGCCTGCCGGAGATATCGCTGGATGAGGCGTTGGAGCCGGCGCATGAAGACGGGCCGAAGAAGGATATCGGCGCACGGGACAATGTGCTGGCCGGATCGATTGACCGCGTGAATCTGGGTCGGGCGATTGAGAGCCTGCCGCCAGGCTATAGGATTATTTTCGTCCTGCATGACGTTGAAGGTTATGAACACAACGAAATTGCCGAGATGATGGGATGTTCGATTGGTAACAGCAAGTCACAGTTACACAAGGCGCGCATGAAACTGCGTGACCTGTTGAAACTCAGTAGAGCTGAAAAGGCCGCCCGCAGATAATAGGCTGCGGCTGAGAAGTGAGAGTGAATCCATGGCGCGGGTAGCAACAGGAAAGAGAGTGCGTTGTGGGTTTCCCTGCATAGCAAGTCGGGAGAGGATAAAAATGAATTGCCAGCAATTCCAGGAAACACTGCCGTTCATCATTGAGAGCGGTGGCACGGGAGAAGACGAGTCGCATTTAAAGACTTGTGCTGACTGCGCGTCGTTGGTGCAGGACCTGCGCTATATCGCCGAACAAGCCAAATTACTTTTACCCATGCATGATCCGAACCCCCGCGTTTGGCAAGGAATTGAACAGTCCTTGCAGCGCGAAGGGCTTGCTCCGGAGGGTCGAATGTCCCCCCCGGGACATTCATCGAACTACTCGACCTCGCAGCAAGCCAAAACCTGGACGCTTCTAGGCTCCGTTTTAGCTCTTTTGGCGGTAATAACATTTGCCGCCGTACTTTTTAATTACAACGCAAAACAGTTGCCTCCAACGCCCTTGTCGGCGCAAAATAGCAGCGCAGAACCAGCACAATTAAATAGCGACGACAATCGGCTGATCAGCCAACTTTCTGAACAGTCTCCGGATGCGCGCAGCGCCTACGAAAGCAGCCTGCGTGACGTGAACGCATATATCTCTGACGCCAAAAAAGCGGCAGAGAGCGATCCCGAAGACGCGACCGCGCAGGAGCTTCTGCAGGACGCATACCAGCAGAAAGAAATGGTTTACCAGATGGCGACCGCCCGTTCGTTGCCTTAAGCACTGAAGCAGATCAGGAGGCTTGAACCGGCATGTTTCAAACAACTAAGTTTACAGGGACGAAGAAGACTCACTTCGCAGAATCACGCAGCCGTCATGCTTTGCTGCTCACGGCCGCAGCCGGTTTGACGATTGGTCTTTGCCTGACCGCATCAGCCACAGATACGCACAAAGATGCCAAGCTCGATATTGCCTCCGGTGGCTCGCTCAACATCGTAAACAGCGCTGGCTCCGTCAATCTGCACTTGGGCGCCGGACACCAGATCCTGGTCTCCTACACCGTCCATTCAGATAAAGTTGAAGTCGATCAAACCAGCAACAACAAACAGCGCGTAGAACTTCGCACGCATGCGCTTGCTGACCAGAAGCCCACCGCTGACGAAGCCAAAGTTGATTACGAGGTAACCGTCCCGGCCGGAATTTCTGTCAACGTGACCACAGCCTCCGCACCCATCACCGCAGACAGCCTCAGCGGCGACATAGGTCTCTCTTCTGAAACTGGGCAG